>JBEPYC010000001.1:0-1918 GCA_041641555.1 Chitinivibrionales bacterium
GGTTGCCGTTGGAGTCGGTCAGGATCCCCTGGTAGGCTATTTGCCGGGGGACGGCAGTCGCTGCGGTGAGAGAGAGCATTGTTACAAGTAGGGTGTGCCTTAACATGGATACGTCCTGTGATCGTGATGAAACGTGAGTTGTACGAATTTAGTCGACCTGAGTATTCAGTTTCGATTCCAGACGCAAGAGCGCGTTCTTCATTTCCGCAACTTCCGCCCGCAAAGCAGCGTTTTCCCCGGCAATGGCATCGCGCTCTTTCTTCGCCTGAATCACATACAGAGTCAACTCTTCTATCTTTTCAAGATGTGCCAGGTTCGTTTGGGCAAGATCCAACCCTTTCTCACGAACTTCAGCCTCATTCGGTACACCGGGAAGATGCTTACGCTCCTGGACATACGATGTCAGCTCCTCCAGGGGCATGAGTTCATAGTCTTCGGCAAATACATAATCCGGTACTGCAAGTGTTTGAGACCCTACAACAAAGCTGGTTGCCTTGACTGCTCCGTTGACTTCGAGTTTTTTACTTGGTGCGGGTGTTCCAATGCCGACATTCTGGTTCTGGTTTATTGTGAGCGCGACGGTCGGCAACACACCATTGGTGCTCCCACCGATGTCATGGTCCTCAAAGGTATTTCCGCCGGTGGCGAACTGCATGCCATAGCCTCTTCCATCTAAATTTGCGGCCGCGAAAAGGGCATAGTTGTCGAGACCTCCGACCGCATCAATATCGTCGCCGCCCTGAATAGTTGCGAGAAGGGCAACAAGATTTCCATCCTGCGTGAGAAGAAGATGAGGGTTCTCCGTTTCTGTAGCATTATCAGTATCTGCATCAATGCGTATGCCTGCAGAACCGGTATCTTGAATATGAATCTTCTCAGATGGTTGAGATGAGCCAAGACCGAGATTACCACCACCAAGTCGAAGGTATTCCGTGCTTCCGCTGCCAATTGAGACGGAGGCCGCGTAGGGATCTTGCTTGATCCACGAACGCAAGGTTGATGGGTCCAGATATGAATTATCGACCGAGACGCCTCTTACATAGCTTGCAGACTTCCAATCGGCACCAGTGGATTCACGAACAAGGAAATCATTGACATAAAATCGATTCGACTGCCCAACGGCCTCTGTTCTTGTAAGAGCTTTGTAGCTATCGGCGGTGGAACCGAGGTCACCGTCGACACGAATATGAAATTGCCTCTCGGGATTCAAGGTACCAACACCTACCGAACCGTCAACGTTTATCGCAAATGCAGTGTCTCTGGGGCCGTTTGCATCGTACGTCTCTACCAACATGGCATCCACGCCTCCTCTTCCATCATAGCAGATATCCACTCCTGTCTCATTCGACTGCCTTAAAGAAATCCTGCCGGAAACTTCGTCTGTCCCATCGGATTGAATCTTCAGTGTGGGATCATCACCAGATCGTATGTGGACCTTGGTTTTGGGTGCAGTCGTTCCAATACCAAATCGGCCCACAGAGTCGAATAGTGCGACATTAGCGAAGGAAGTCCCATTGTACCGTCTGATCTGAAAATGCCCAAGCGAATCATAGCCGCCGTATGCAAGATAGGCTTCGCCCGGAAGAGACGGGTGGTCCCGCGCGTAAAGCTCAAAACCGGGCCCTGTGGTGTTGCCGGTCCCGGAAAAAATGGCTGATGCCGCGGTATCGCTAAATTCTCTTATAGAGCCCGTCATTGCAACCGAACCAATGACATTCAGTGCCTGAGGCCCTTCACTAAGCCCAACGTTTACTTGATGTGATGCATTTACAACCTTCACGTCGATGGTATCCGTCGAAACCCTCTTGCCGTAGCCGGCAACTGAATCCGCCACTGCCGCCCGCAACGCATACGCCGCACTCCCAAGCCTCACTCTCGGAGACAACTCCGAGGAGCTGCCATGAATTCTAACTCCCAA
>JBEPYC010000001.1:1928-10524 GCA_041641555.1 Chitinivibrionales bacterium
TCATCGAAGGCCACATCCAGCGGAGTCACCGAACCCAACAAAGCAGAGAACAAGCCCTGAGATACTGTTACACTTTGATCTTCGGTCCAGCCGGCCTCATTTCCCGAGGTGTCATAAAGCGTGAATGTAACAGTCGTGTCGCCGTCGGGAAGGGGGTTGCCGTTGGAGTCGGTCAGGATTCCCTGGTAGGTGATTTGCCGGGGGACGGCGGCAATCACCGAAATGGCGAAGAGAATTGCACTTATTAGTATTAATAGGGTTCTACCCATTGAAGTACCTCCATTGGCGGTCCGGAATTGGCTGAAGAACCGCTCAAAAAGCTGCGAAGTAATACACAATCGCGTCGCGACTGAATGTTGTGCCGGTTACAGAGAAGCGGAGTAGATCATTCTCGTGATCCAACCAGATTCTGAATGCCCCGGTTCCCGGATCGGAGAGTCCTCCACAAGTCCAGGCGCCGGGGGAGAGCGCGGTGAAACTACTCCAGTGACTGTTGCCAGCCTCGTTGTATATGGCAAATAGCCCTCCTGATTGGTTTCCGGACATCGGAACAATCAAAATCCCGTCCATATCGCCGTACGGAGCCAAATTAATGGTTGCCGTCCCATTCATTGGTATGTTGACTCCAAGAGACGATCTGACTTTGCCATGCGCCCCCAGACTGAGTTGGCCTGCAGTTATTATCCCTTTTACATCAAGCGCACTACTTGGTGACGTCGTCCCAATCCCTACCCTTCCTGCCGAATCAATCAGAACCCGATTGGCCGGCGATGCCGATCCCTGCGGAGCAGTTCGAAATCGTATGCTGCCATCAATCATGGTTATCGCCGAAACACCCCTTGTGGAATCATCTGCATTCCAGGAACCTGTGTAATTGGTGTTATTCATCAGGTACAGACCGCCTCCATTGACTCCAATATATCCCTTTGATGAATCATTTTCGGCATCATTGTTACCCACCCGAATCATGCCAAGGCTATTATTCCCCTTCACAATATCAAGATGCTGCCTGGGAGTTTTGGTACCGATCCCCAATTTGCCGTTGGACGACACTGTGGCAACCGTATCTCCACCCGCCACCAGAACATCGTGCCCATGATCCTCCGCAGACTTCGAGGACAATAAGCCCGTCAGCCCTTCAACATTTTCGCTTGCTACCTTTGCCGCACTATCCGCCACCCCGGCCCTCATCGCAAACCCCACACCGCCCATACGGACTTTCGGCCCTATCTCGGTTCCATCAACCGTCACTCCAACCCATACCGGTTGGGTGAACAATGTATCGCTCAGGGGGCTGGCGTCGCCAAGCATTGTCGCGACCATGCCGCTACTCACATACAGCGTTTTGGCCTCGGTCCATAGTGCCGAACCGCTTGTGTCCCGGTAAAAAGAAAACGTGATTTCCCGTTGACCATCGGGGTAAGGATTGCCCGCCGAATCCAGCAGCATGCCCTGGTAGGAGATAACATGGGGAATAGCCGAAACCGGCAACGCCATTGAAATGCTCACCAAAAAATGAAACAACACTCGATTTTGCATTCATACACTCCCCATAAAGGTGCATTCTCCGTCCGGCTCTCAGGCAAGTCCCCCTTCTTTTGGGGGACGGAACGGAATCCGAGCTGTATCACAGAATCATCGAAATGTCCGAGGACGCTCACTTCACAAAGATATCGGGTCAGGCGGGATACCGGCAGGCGGACCACCGCAACCGGATGCCTGCGAGCAGGAACAAGCCGCGCGGCAGATTCGGGAGGATGAATCCTTGAGCTACAACGAATCCAGAACAACCGTGCCGGAATCCGACACCGAAAGCTTGAACGGTGTGCCTTCCGAATTGCTCAACAAGATTCCCGCTCCCGGTTCGGTCAGAAGCATGTCGCCGCCACTGATCGTGAGTTTGCTTGTTATTCCCGTCTGCGTACCTATTCCCAGGTTACCGCCGGATGTCACATACAATACATTTGCCGGACTCGAAGCGCTTCGCGCATACACCGAATCAGCCGCAACCAGCGAATCGATCTGCCGCTTGTCGGCCTTGCGATTCAGAGAATCTTCCAACCCGACAACCCCCATCGCGACATTGGCGGTGTCGGCCCGGAAAGCGTACGGCGCAGCCCCCAGCTTCACCCCCGGAAACACTACATCTCCGGATTCTCGCTTCAGCGTAACAAACAACCAATATTGTGTATCAAAAGGACAGAGAATCGGCGTATTCTCGCCAAGAAGTGCCGAAACACGCCCGTTCGTGAGCGAAACATCCATGGTCGAACTCCACAACGGCGATGAGGATTCCGCCGAGGTCGAGTCGATACTGAAGGTCAGGCGATAGGTCGAGTCCGGCAGGACCATCCCCGCGGTGTCGGTCAGCATTCCTTGATAGGAAATAATTCGCGGAACTTGCGCCACTGTCACACTCGATGTGAGCAGACAAACTGCAACGCCTGCACATAGCATCTTTCGTATAAACATCGGATATGCTCCCCCCGACCTCCGCTCAATCAAGCAGAAGAAGGTTGATGATAGGTGAAATATCAATTTGGTGGTTGCTTACGGATACCTTGTCGCCATCGGCAAACAAGCGCCATCGTTTACCATTCGGGGATGTGAGAATGATCCCCCGCTCGAGCGATGAAATCGTAACGTCTCCTCCGGTAACCACTGCTCGTGCGGCAAGGGAGTCAGCCTGGTTCGTCCCAATCCCCACATTCCCATGGTTGTCCACATGTACCGCGGCACGTGGGGCCGGCGTCTCCCAACCATAGGTTGAGTCGATAACGCCATCGAGACTTCCCTTGAGACGCAGAAGGCTGTCTGCCCAAAAGGACCAGAGCGCCGCCTGGGCCGTATCGGCCCTCAAAGCGTAAGCACTTGCCGGAATTGTGATTCGATTGGCGATTTCAACGCCGTTGAGCTGGACCGACATCAGGGCCGCCTGTCCCGATTCGCCCCCAAGGACCCCGGGGCCTACAAAGAGACTGATTAACCCGTGGCGAACAGTAACCGAATCACATACCGATCCCACCTGTGCGTCCGCCGAGGTGTATGTCGTTATGCATGCATAGCGTTTTGCGCTTGCCGGGTGCGGCTCAGCCCCCGCGCCAATGACCATTTCGAACATGAACCCCCCGGCGCCGGATGCAAGGCAAATCCCTGTTACGGCCGATACCATCAACATCGCTTTGATGACGATTTTCACTATTCAACCCCCAACGCTAGGACCTTCACACCAGGTACTCCATTGCAAGTCCATCGAACCACCGCTCGATAGATACCGCGCGGCATAGGACGACCCGATCCATTGCGCCCGTCCCAGAACACTCCGAGTCTGGTCGCGCCTTGGGCAACCAGACCGCTCAGATCGCATCGTCCGGTTCGAACAACCACGGCGCCGGTCCGGTCAAGGATGATTGCCTCGCCGCTCAGTTGGCGGGCCCCCGTGGCCGGATTGTCTAGTTCCATTATGATCGACGTTCCTCCGCTCATGGATGAAGGCAGCTGGTAGAGCGATGCGCCCTCGATAAACTCAAATGACCGAGCACCTGACGCGACCCTCGATGGTGTTGGGGCGGCGGCGACGGATTTCACCGTTAACTCGTGCGCCTCAACGCCCGCCAGATCAATTTGACTCGCGCCGGACTCGATGGTGATACCGCCCGGCCCGACAAGTTCATATTCAATCATCAGTTTCGTAGCAGCGCCCGTCTTGCGCTTGACGGGAAGTGACGCGATCAACCCATCGCCCGATATACCCAGCGAACCGGAACTGAGCCGCACGAGCACTCCTTGCGCCTGCCCGGGCGCCGGGGTTTCGGTTAAAACAAGTGTTTGGGCGCCATCGGCGCCCAAAAGGGAACCCTCTCCGATATCGCCCATGGCCACAGCTTCCGGGTCGTACCGAATTGTGTACTCGCACGCGACCAACTCCTCGACATCCTGCACGGCAAGCTCGCAGGTAACCAGGCTGCTCCGAAGAGACGAGGTTTTGAGGTCAACGCGATGAACCCCTTCCCGGATGCGAACCTTTGCCAGCGCTTTTGCCTGTCCCGCCTGTCCCAGCTTCCATCGCCACATGTCCAGGAAAACGCTAATGTCAAAATGGTCGAAAACGCCGTCCGGATTCGGGGTGAGATAGGGCGCCGTTCCCGTGGCCGGACCAATCTCGACAATCGGATCGCTTGCGCCCAATGCCGAGGTCCTCCAGTATCCTGCAAGAAGAGATAAGTCTCCCGCACGCGCCGCATACCCGTCGCTGTCGAAATCACCAAGGTAGGCGACATTGAATCCCCATGTGTAGTCGTTTCCGATCACCTTACCGGTCAAATCCTGAATGGCCGACCCGTCGAGCGTCACGGTCACGCTGTCACCCGCACGTGGACCACCGGCCAAATGGACCGCAATCGATGTATCCGTCACCAGAATGCTATCGATCTGAAGTACGCCTGTCTGCTTACCCGCTATTCTCACTGTGTTCTTGTTCACCGTAACCGCCGACAGTTTCGGCCCCGAGTATGAAACTGACACAACAGTACACTGGACTGCCTGGTGAAGGTCTGAAGGTGATGGTGACGGTGAAGAAATGGTAACATGTGGGGTAGTATTCAGTTTGAAAAGGTTGGATACGACCGGATAGCTTTGCTCCGCGGTCTGCATGTCATAGGCCGCGAGCTGGATTCGGGTAGTGTCGTTGAAATCAGGTATGTCGGCCGCTGCCAACCAGGTGATTGTGTCCTGATAGTTGCCGCTTCCATATCCTCCCAGACGGCCCTGAATATTGCCCGACGGCACCTCTTTCCACCCCGCTACGCCGCGGAAGAAAAGCTTTATCTGCAATGAGTCATTATCCGCGTCGCTAAGTGCAAAAGGAATGTCAACGGAACCCACCGATGGTCCGATCGAGCCAAGGGTCACCCGAGGCCGGCCATCGATTTTGACAGTCAACACAAAGGACTGCTCGCTGGTCTGACCGCTCAGATCATGCGCGCGAATAGTAATAGAATCGTTCCGCCCGGCGTCTGACGTTTCCGGCTCCCAGGAGACCTGGCCTGTGGAGGAATCAATGTTCATCTCCGCCGGACCCTTAACCAAAGAATAGGTAACGAGCGTCTGCTCCGGGTCGATCGCACGGGCTCTGTAAGAATAGATTTCTCCCACATAGACTTGCGTATCGGGAACAGATGTGAACCGCGGCGGGTCATCGACCGGGGTGATATTGATAAGGACGCTGTGGGTGTATACGCTGTCGCCTCCATCGGATATCTCGACCACAAACTGCGCAATATTGTTTGTCCCATCGGGTATTCCCCAAAGCGAATCCCTCCCAGCAAAAGTTCCTTCGGTAACGACACTATTCAGCCACGATGGTTTGCGGGTGTATCGGAAAGACCATTTCGAATCGTCGGGATCGACAACATCAATGGTATAGGTGAACGTATCACCTTCCAGAGCCTGCACGGTCGTGGCGCCGGTCACGTACGGAGGTTCGTTCGTCTCTATGACATCGATGTGGACCTTGATGGAATCCTTCAAACCGGCTGCGTCGGTGGCCACGACCTTGAAGCTGTCCTGTAGCTCGGTAAAAAATCCCGATGCATTGATCGAAACAGTCGTATCGTTGGTGGCCCCGCACCATGGGGGCAAGGCGTCAAAATCGAAGGTGACTGTTTGCATTTCGGGGTCGGTGGCACGGGCAATATAGGACCCCGAGCCGCCCAGCAGGGCTTTTACATGGTTATTCGAAACAATTCGCGGCGGCTCCTCGACACTGGTAACGTTCACAATAACTTCCTGACTGTCCGCATGCTCACCGTCGCTTGCGTGCACCCAGAATGCTGTTCCGGCAAAATCAAGCGGCATTCCCTTCAGTACCGAATCCAGCACCAGTCCCCCGGTCACCTGCGACTCCCACCGCCAGTTAACAGGAAGCGAAGAAAACCAGACATCCAGCGCTATATTGTCGGGGTCAGCGATCGTCGGCTTGTACTCAAAAGCGACGTCTTCGGTTGCCGATACGGTTGTCGCGGATGTGATCACCGGAGGGTTGTTGATTTCTTTGACCAGCAGCGTTATCGATGCCGTATCATTCCACCGCCCGTCATCAAAGACAATTTTGTACCGGACCGTGCGCGTTCCTTCCGGCGGAATACCCGATATGGTTGCGGTTCCCTGGGTACTCATCCACGACGGAGTCTCAAGAAATGTGAAGACGACATCGTCCCCGTTCTCATCGTAAGCTTCCGCGGTGTACAACCACGATTCACCCTCGTTGGTCGAATCTTCAGTTGCGGCCGTATACACCGGGGGGCTGTTTTTTGTAAACACTGCAACATACACTTGTTGCGTGTCGGCGGTGGAGCCGTCCGATGCTATCACCGTGAACGTCCGGGCCGGATCACGAACCGCCGGAGTCCATACAATGGTATCTCCGTGTTGAATCATCTCCGGGGGCAGCCCTGAATAAGAAATGGTAATCTCATCGTCGTCGATGTCGGTTACGACAGGTATATACCGGAATTCCTTGGTCTCTTCGGCGGAAAGAGTATCAGGCGAGATGATTTGGGGTGTATCGTTGACCAGCGCCCGATAGACCGGGTCAAGCGCGAGAAAGCCGGTCCTTAACCGCATCCCCTCGCTGCTCATAGTCCCGACAAATGTCTGACCGACTGCCGAGTAGAGTTTGAGGTCGGATGAAGAGGATGTCCCAAATCCGGGAGCGAATCCGGAAACTACCAGAGTATCCGCCTCGGCCATGCTGGAAACGACTATGAGGCCAAAAATCGTGAGTAATACTTTTTTTTGATTGATCACTGCATGTGTCCTTTATCCGCTGAGCGTGGTTGGCGCCTTGATTACTTGACCAGAATACCGCCACGGAGTATAGCAGGCAGCAACTGGGTCCCCGAAGAGTCTTCACAGAAGACATCCGTTATTGCATAAGAAACACTTTGCGCGGTATCAATTGGGACCAGGTGCATCTTAAACAGGGAACCGGTGTCCGATTTTGCGCACGATGGTGGATGGAAAAAGAAATCGACTGTTCCGGATGCATACAGCAATGTGGCAAGGCTGTCGTTAGCTCTGATTTTGGTGGCCGTATCGACTATACAGTTAGTCAGTGAAAAAGCCGCATGGCTGAGTTTATTCAAGTTGTTGTATTTGACGGTAATCCAGCTTCCTGAATCGGGCGGCACAATGGACGCCTTTCGGGGATAAACGTAAATGGCCGATGTATCGATCGCATCGACGACGAACGTGTAGTTGGCAATGGATGTCTTCGTCCAGCCCTCATTTCTGGTTTCCACAGTAAGCGTGTGCTCGCCATCGTCCAAATACCGCAGTATGATTTCATCCATGTACGCGAAGGCGCTGGGCACATACTCGCCGTCGTCGAGTTTATGCCGAAACTGCGACCGATCGGTGCTGCCCGAAAGCCCGAACACAGCCGAATCCGCATAAACCGTGTCCTGCGTATTGGCGCTCTCCAGTGTAATCGTGACATCGGGAGTGGATTGGTAGGGATTCGATGGCGCCTTTTTTGAGCAACCGGCAGCGGACAGAATCGCTGCTGCCGCGAACCCGACCAATATTGGGATCCTTCGAAAATTCATGAGGTTAAAGCCTTTTGAGATGGACATAGATGACGTTTGCTTCTTTGACATATCAAAACCCGGGTGAAACTTCGGCGGCAACCGATCAGTCGGGTATGACCGATCCCGATACCTTGACCTGTTTTTCTGACCGCGCATGCATATAACTGTGGCAAAAGCAGCGCCCCGCTTGAATAACAGTAGTCCTGCCCTCTGGAACCAGCGCTTCCTCCCGAACCAGATATTGGTTGTGCTCGGCGGTGAAGGTGTTTCCACCGAATTCGCCGGAAAGAATAGTCCGCCCTGCAGTCGAGCGCGGCCACATCAGAAGCACCGCAACCATCACGCACGCCAGAAACGGATCTATCGTGATCTTGAAGTCAATCTCACTGGACCTTATCCAAAGGAAGGTGCGTGTCGAGCATGCAAAGTTGATAAATATATGTCATATACACTATAGAATCTACTCAAAAAGAGTGCCTTGACAACAAGTTTGGCAACAATAACGCTAACTCATTGGATAATCGTGCCTACTGGCCATTTCCCTATAAGAATGCCCAGCAATGGAAACCGATCCCACGCCTGAGTGGGTATTGGTGGGAATGGATACTCCAATCTCGAACAAAGCTGTGATGCTCAGGTTGCGCCCCCCCCTCCCACTGTCCTGCTTAGCAATTGCGGCTTCGCGGCGGCAGGCCGGAGAGGCAGGGGTGAAGGCTACGAAAAAAAAGAAAGAGTTTTCCGATGTATGAATACAAAATGAGCGTTGGACGGACCGCGGTGAACTACGCTGTTTGCTGCAAACAGTTAACCTCCAACATACGAATGCAATACTTTGACTGGGTAACGTTACCGACGACCCTTACATCTTTGTAAAAAGGAGAAAGGAGATATGTATGATCGTTCGGAATTACCTCTCCGCTCACTTTCAGTATTCTTCGATTCACGGCGGGGGGAGACGTCGGGTCCACCGAGATCTTCAAGGACGAAGATTTCGAGACGAAGCTCAG
>JBEPYC010000001.1:10534-17474 GCA_041641555.1 Chitinivibrionales bacterium
CTGTCGGGAACATCGATCGGGACGCATCCCCACGGCCAGGATGAAGAAGTCTATGTTGTTTTGGAGGGATTCGCGACAATGATCACCAATGATGAAAAGACGGAAATGGGGGCTGGTGACATAATCCTGAATAAACCGGGATGGTCTCATGGACTGGAGAATAACTCCGATTGGTTAGTCAAGCTGCTTGTGTTCGGAGTGGAACAATGACCATGAAAGCAGCACTCCGATTCGGCCCGCACGATTTCCGGGTCAGCTATGTCGCCGTGCCCGAGCCTGGCAGAGGACAGGTCCTTCTTGCCGTCTGTTCATCGGGAATATGAGGCTCTGACAAGCATGCCTGGAATCAGGCCGAACCAAGTGACGGAATATAGGCTATATTAGGAATAGGGGCACAAAAAGGAAGTGATAGCAAGGAGTTCATCACATGCTGGGAATTTTCATAACGGTACTATTCTGGGTAGCATTCCTGCCGGTCTCGGCATCTTCGATGGATATTTTCCTTCTGATCGGCCAGTCCAATATGCGTGGGCGTGGGAAGGTTGAAGACCAGGACACAGCGGTAATTGAAGGCGTCCTGCTTCTTAATCTTCAGAATGAGTGGGAGCCGGCAAAGAATCCGCTTGCCAGATTTGCGCAGAATGAATACGATGATCGCGCCATGATCAGTCCGGGGTACACTTTTTCCACAACCATTATGGATAGCACCGACCTTACCCAGATAGGGCTTGTTGTGGATCCGCAGCCGACGACCAGGGTGGAGCAGTGGCAAAAAGGGCATCGATCCGGCCTGTATGCATCAGCGGTTGCCCGCACCAATACGGCATTGGCACTGGAGCCGAATACGACACTCAAGGCAATTCTCTGGCACCAAGGCGAGTCGGATGCCGAACAAGCCAATGCTTATATGGGCAAGCTCAAAGCCATGGTTGCGGATCTTCGGGCGGAGTTTAAGAATCCGCAGTTGCCTTTTGTTGTTGGGGAACTGGCGCAGTGGAGTTATCCGGGTCGACCCAGTACCGATCCGATGAACCGCGTGCTCAAGTCAGTTCCGGATTCCATATCCCATACCTCAGTTGTGTCATCCGATGGCCTGACCGGACGTGATAAGTGGCATTTCGATCGCGAGAGCCAGCTGATACTCGGAGCACGGTATGCCGAAAAAGTGCTGGAACTGGTTTACCGGGGTACGCCTGTCGTACGGGGTGCTGTTAATGGCACCTTTAGGCCCGCACGTGTGCCGGATGCGTGGATTGGGAGAATCAAGAGCTCTCAACCATTTGGTGTTTTCATGTCCCAGAAGATGAATAATTCAGTTCGCGCCTGGGATCTGCTGGGCAGAAGCTCCCAACGGCCAGAGATCATACGATAGCTTATTAGTACTGGCGGAAGGGAGCCGTTTTCAATCGTTCTCTTCGGGGCCTTCCAGAACCTTCCGAATCGCCGCTTCCAAGGATTCCTTCTCAAAGCAGGCATAGGACTTGTAGCCATCGAAACACGAATACCCTACTTCTCCCTTCCGGTCTACCACGAAAACCGCCCCTCGCTGCTCAACCGAAATGAGCTTCTCTTTTTGGTAGGAGGAGGCGTTCATGAGAATTGTATAATTAGCACCGGTCTCCTCGCGAAATCTCTCGACATCTGATTTGTTTCCGTCCCAGACATCTAAGGCAAAGAATCTAAGGCTGTCAGTGTCGAACTCGCTGTATGCGTCCTCCAACCTGGAGGCTCTTTCTTTACAGTAGCTTCACCCATATCCGACCGTGAGCAAAACGACAACGCTGCCCCGATAGTCTTGAAGCTCATGAGTAATGCCTTTTGTGTCCTGGAGCTTGAAATTGGGCAGGGTGTCTCCCAATAAAGGGGACGAGGTTTGGGCGAAAGTATTCGGGATCAGGGCGAGTATCAGTAAGGTGAGGGCGAGTAATGCTGACTTGCGCATTTTGAAACTCCTTTTTCCAAAGAGCGTGCAAATATGCTGCCAGGGCATTGAGAAGAATCGCTTGGGGTCTCAGTGTCCAGAAACATTCATGATAGACATCTTTTCGGGATTTAAAGACAGATCATCGCCGGAGCGAGCGCTGCTGTGAAGCAGAAATCAGAATCGCTGACTTTCATGGCAGGAAAAGCTGTATGCACATCAAATCCGCAGATGTCGCTTTCGCGCCTGCCCGATAGACCCGTTATCCACCAAGCTGACCGGGCCGGGAATTTCCCCGTATCTGCCGGTCTGGATGGGAATATCGTCGATAAGAAGGTGTGCTGCCAGATATCCAAGGCGGCCAAAACCAAAATCGATCGTTGCAACTGGGCGAGTAGCCGACTCGGGGCTGTTATCAAAGGATACGAGGGAAATGTCTTTGGGTATACGAAACCCTGCGGTGAGGAGCCATTGATAGAATTCATAGGCAATGTAATCTCCAGGCGCCAGGACTGCGGTCACTCCATTGCCCAGAAGTGATGCGAGTGATGGGGTATGTGAGAACAGTGCATCCCGTAGATCGCAAGGGTTTGGCGAAATATCTCCGTGCTGTTCCCTGATGTCGCGGGCGAGGCGCTCGGTAAACTCTGAAGATGGGCCGCTTCTTTTAATGATCTTTCTGTGCCAAAACTCCTCAATTATCTCCGCGGTGACAATCTCCGGGCGCTCCTTCATTCTGGCGGCAATCTCCTCAGTGCGTGAGATCCGTTGTCTCATCCACCGGTCACCTCGGGTAGGAACTCTCGGTGCTCCGATCGTTCGATGTCCCAGGCTTACCAGTGTTTGGAGAGCGGCCTCAATGGCCCCGTACTCATCGAAGTACGGACGGAAGAGCGTGTCTCGGAGTCCATATCGTTTCCTGCTAACATGGTGGGAGGTACCGGTGGAATCGAAAAACACTACAGGTTTTTTAAAGGAACACAGTTCGGGGATCCAGGCATCGAGGTCACTGAAATGCTGAGATTCAAAGACAAATCCATGATGCACAAGGGCACCCTTGTACCTGGAGCCCAGACTGCGAATAAGGGCACGGGTTTCCGAGAGGCGGCTTTCCACATCCATTGATCCGATAGGGCGGTGGTTCATGGCAAGATGATGCTGTTTGAAACCGAATCGGAGAAGCTCGGTGCCCAGGACGGTAATAAAGGGAATTGTGTGCACGGAAGTAAAGAACCCGTGCATTGAGAACTCCCAGGGGGTGATGATTAGAATTGCAGGGGCGTCGGACTTTCTTGAGAATACGTGTGGGCTTTCCTTTTTCCTGATCGGCCCCACGATCCATCGCCGTCCCTGCTTGTGAATAAGCTTTTCGTTTGACAGCAGCTTGTAGGCAGCGCCTATCGTGTTATATCCAACATTTTCGGAAAGGAGAAAGAAATCCTGTTTCGGCAGCGATGAACCAACCTGGTATGTACCGTCCTCTATGGCGGCTTTGATTTTAGAGAAAAGACGTTTTTCCGAAGACTGGTCCTCGATTTTTACTCCACTCTCCTTAAGGAGCTGTTCGGTTACTTGTATTCCTTTCCCTCGAATACTTCTCACAATTCCCCGAGAAACAAGCACCCGAATCGCTTTGGACATGGTCTCTTTTGCTACGTTGAATTCCTTGGCGAGAGCGGCAATCGAAGGAAGTCGTGCTCCGGGGTTGCTCCGGATGCGTTTTTCTAAGCGATCGGCAGTTTTTTTTGGCAGGGGCTCTTGCATCGGTGAGTTCCAGATTATTCGGTTTGTGCCCGCCCAATTAAACGGAATGTGGCGCATGCAGGATAGTAGGACAATTGAATAGAAGATACCACGTACGTGGACAGCATTTCAAGCCTACATTTAATTGAGGGAGTACCCGGTCGGGGATTCGATCGTAGGCCAGAGGTGGCAGAAAAGGAGATGTTGTGATCAGAACCACTCTATTGGTAATTTTATTGGCACTTTCCGTGCAAGCTCAAGTTGTTGAGCTATTTCCTCGCGATGATTTCTCTGTGGTGAAGGAGGACGGAATGGCGTCGTACCAGCTGGGGAGCATTGCCTCTATAAATCCCCGAAACTGGGGCGAGAAGTGGGGTGGTGCCAAGACAACATTTCAGGGAGAGTCGGGAATGTGGCAGGTTGCACTGCTCGCGGTGCAGGAACCTGATGGGGATACCCCATATAGGTTCTACATAAATGGAGTCATGGCGGCGGAGTACACGAATCCCCGCATTCCAGCAAGCTCGAACAATCAGGATCACGAGGTGGTATTTGGGGTTTATCAGATTGAAACGGGCGATGAACTCAGAATAGATTCGCGCTGTACTTCGAATGGGCAGGTGGGAAATGAGTACGCGCGGGCACGCTGGAAAAAACTGATTCTTAGCTCAGCTGCAACATCCTTACTTCGTCCGGCTGCATCCCCATCGGCACCTGCTCCAAGCGGCGGAGCCGGATTTCTGCTGAACGGCAAAGCACATCGATCCCGAAAAGCAGCGGCGCAGCTCATTGTCGAGACTTCTGCAGGTTCTACGAAAAAGCGGATCCAGCATTCCAGCTTTAGCGTTCCTCTCAAAGACGCTCGATGAAAGAAAAGGCCAACGTTTTTCGGGGATAGGTCGTTTCTATTCATTGGGCATTCATGTCCAAAACTGGAATCCAATTCCCGCTTTTTGAGCCAGGCTCCTATTCTCTTTTTCAGGTGTTCCGGACAGGCGCATTCTTCTTAAGTTCGCCAAGGGCACCCTGCCCGTGTGAGATGACCCGGTCGAAGTCCTGATATCAGAGGTGGTCGAAAGAAAATGGTTATCCTGAACGATGTAGGAAATGAGGGCTGATGGTTTCCGCATGAGAATGAGGCCGGGTTGCAGGCTGTAGTATAGTAGGACAGCTTGAGAGAGAGTTTTCCTCGCCTTCGCGAGGAATCCGGCTAAATTAGAGGAAAGCAGGTGTAGTCGATAAATATCATTAAATATCATTGCTCAATCGATGGAGGTCCTATTTGCTGTTTCGCCCAACTTTTAACCTTAGGAGCTTGAGCATGAGAAATACACTAACTCCGAGAAAACTGCAAGGAATCTATTCACTGGTGTTCCTCCTGGCTTACCTCGTTTTTACTGCCAATGCTATCTCACCCTTTCCTGGGCGACTTGCGATAACTCATGATGGGGGGCACGATCCAGATGATCTCCTCGCTGCCCCATTGGAGTGTGCAATGATTGATGCAGCCGGGCTCAATGACAAACTGGTTCATTTTGATTTCCTAAACCAACTCGATCGCCCAAACGATGAAACAATGCCGGCTGTATGCTTGGAAGCCGCAGAGCGTTTCAATCTTGACAAATCGATCTTTTTCAATTGTATGACCCAGCTCGAACAGGCCATTGCAAATTTTGCGGAAGAAGGTAACAAGAGCACCGAAGACAATCCCTTATGGCTTGCCTGTGCCGGCCCGATGGAAGTGCCGTATCGGTTGGTCAAAGCGGTAAGCCCTGAAAAAAGAAAGTACATCCATTGCGTTTCGCATTCTTGGTGGAACGAAGACAATCTGGATGGTCCGAAACTGCAACATACCTGGAATGACCTCAAAGAACTTTTGCCTGCCGAGAATCTCCATCAGATCAGGGATGGGAATAGGGCATGGAGCATGAATCTGCCCACAGAATGGTCGTTTCTCAGCACAATGGGCAATGCAGATTACAAATGGGTATGGGAACAACGAAAGTACAAGCCAGGGGACAAATTCGATGCTTCGGATGCGATCAATGTGTATTGGATAATATCGGGGGGCATAACGGATTATCCCCGGCAAAGGCCGGAGCAGAAATCGGGATGGGAGGATGTAAAGGCGTTGCTCTCCGGTAACTCTCAGGTTGGGGTCAACAACGGGACCATCGCTGGAAATGTAAGCGCAGTACCTTCGGCAGTAACTGTCACCCGGATAATATCTCTTGGAAGCTCATCACCCGGACTCCTTCTTCTGAATTTGAAAGGTGAGGGACGGTCAAATCGAATCTACACCCTAAAGGGCAGGAGGGCTCCGAAAAAGTAGAAATTGCGTAACTCGTAGAACCGTGCCAGACGTATCCCGGTATCGCCTTCGAGGTTCGCGACCCGGGGTGGCGATATCTACTCATTTTAGAGGAGGCGACCCAATGAAAGCCACCCTATTGCTCCGATATTTCGTGATGATTGTGTTTGGGACATGTACCATGGCCGCTGCCAACCAGATCAACGGATGGGTGACCTACGCCGATCGGAATGATGACAACGTGTATATATGCAAAACCGGAGATGTACCTCGGAAGATCTGGAACGGAGGAACCGCCAAGCATGCACGGTGGGGGGTGGATGGAAGGAAGGTTTTCTTCATCACCTACGGTGGGGAGATCTGGGTGGTTAATAACGATGGTTCGGATGCCAAAAAGATCTGCACCGTAAACGAAAGAAACGACATCTCGTGCTTCAAGCCGGACCCGGATTGCGTTCTCATGGAAGAAGCGGGCGTATTTTACAAAGTGTGTGCCTCCATGAATGCACCCGAAAAATACTACGATTTCTCTTCGTGTAAGGCCGTAAGCGGGGAGATCGGTATCAGTAAGGATGGTACTCGGATGGTGGGCCGGTCGGGAAGCAAGCTCTGGAAATCCAGTACCGATGGGACTTGTAAGGATTATTCGGAACGATGTTCGGCGAGTATCTCGCCCAATGGTGAAAAGATGACCCGCAATACTACCAGTCACACGTCCATGGAGATCTATAATTGGTCGGGCGGAAAAACAACCGTACGGCTTCGTGACCTGGGTGGTGAATGGGACAATCAGTCGTTTGCCGTGAATAGCGACGATCACGTGGTTTTCATTTTGGAGAACAGTTCAAAATACGGGCGGAGTGTCGGAATTATCCGGCTTTCCGATAACCTTTGCGAGATTGCCTCCCCCGAAAACCTTCGGTGTCTATATCCGGATTTCTTCCTGGGTGATCTTCCCGGGACTG
>JBEPYC010000002.1:0-5655 GCA_041641555.1 Chitinivibrionales bacterium
CCCCTGTCCGTATCTCTCGTAGCCAATCTCTGCAGCAGGCCCAAGGCGACCGGGCGATCTTCTCTATCAATGGGAAACTGATCGGGTGGACACGCCAGGAGGGCTTTCCGCCAAAGATCCGGGACAGGGCGGGGATATTTGTTACCCGCTTGGGGGAACATGCGGCAATACTCTATATTCCCTGAATGAACCACCCAACCGCGGAACCTGTCACACTTACCTGTACATGACCACGTAGTCATGAGTACTCCCGGCAAAGGGTGGGGTTTGCACGTGTTCCTCAAGGAAGTGTCCAGAAACATACCTGCTTGTTTATCATATTGATCAACACTGTATATTTTCTATGGCCTCGGTGACATAGTCTGGATGAAGAATCAGGCAAAATGGGCCTGAACACGTTTCAGCCGATTCTAACGCCTTTGGCTTGGGAATTGCGTTTAAGTTGACCATGTTGGTCATGTAAGTACATAAGGGGGTTAGTATGAATCTGGTGGTCAACGGAGAAGTCAAACACTTTGATTCGTCTGAGCTTTCCGTTTCTGATCTTCTCAAGGAATGCAAGGTTCAGATGCCGGATATGGTTTCGGTTCAGGTGAATGGTGATTTTGTCGACCGAGCGGCATTTGGTCAGACTTCCCTGCGCCAAAAAGATGAAGTGGATTTTCTGTATTTCATGGGCGGTGGGCAATGAGTGCGTTTGCGACGACTGCGGTGCACGGAGGGGCTGGTGGGCCCGATTCTCGCGGAGCACTCCGAAAGCGGGAATACGATTCGGTAGCCTTCGAGATCGAAAGCTCACAGGATTTGGCTCATGCGTATTCACGGATAACCAATCCGACGGTGGAAGCCCGGGGGCAACGCGTTGCGGGCTTTCGGGTGCTCTGGGAGTTTTTGCCGTATCTTCGGGTATGGCGGCTATTACCGATACGGTTCTTTCACTTGCCGAATCCGGTGCGAATGTTGTCACGATGAGCGCCGTGATATGGGGATATCCGAAGGGCTCATGCGTCTTTCGGTGGGAATCGAAGAACCAGCGGACCTGATCGAAGACCTGATACAAGGACTTGAGCGCATATGATTGAATTTACCGAAGAGCAATTGGAACGCTACAGCAGGCACATACTGCTCAAAGACGTGGGTGTCGAAGGGCAGGAGAGAATCATGGATTCTCGCATTCTCATAATCGGTGCCGGAGGCCTCGGGGCACCTATCGCCTATTATCTCGCGGCAGCCGGGGTAGGCACGATCGGCATCGCGGATGCCGATGATGTCGATCTGTCAAACCTGCAGCGCCAGATTGTTCATTTCACCAACGACGTCGGGACGCCGAAAGTTCAGTCGGCTGAAGCGAAAATGAAGGCACTGAATCCCGATGTACAGGTCAACACCTACCATCGGTTTCTTTCCGCGGATTCGATTCGAGACACTATCCGTGAGTACGATTTCGTCATAGATGGTACCGATAATTTCGCGACGAAATTCCTGATAAACGATGCCTGCGTCATGGAAAATATTCCTTTTTCACATGGGGGCATTCTCAGGTTCACCGGGCAGACAATGACCATCGTTCCGGGTGAATCGGCCTGTTACCGATGTGTCTTCAATGCGCCTCCTCCTCCGGGTGCCGTACCGACCTGTTCGGAGGCGGGGGTTCTGGGGGCAATTGCAGGAATGCTCGGATCGATACAGGCAGCGGAAGCATTGAAATCTGTCATTGGAATCGGCAAACCCTTGACCGATAGACTTCTGACGTTTGAAGCATTGGATATGAACTTTCGTACGGTGAATCTAAAGAAACGGAAGGATTGCCCCGTTTGCGGCACTTCACCTTCCATAACGGAGCTTATCGATGAACAACAGCCGATATGCGATTTGAAAGCGGGGAAGACATGAGCATCATAAGTGTCACACAGCAGATCGTAGATGAGATTTTCGAGCAGGCCAGAGCCGAAGCGCCTCTGGAAGCATGCGGATATCTGGCTGGAACCGATGGGCAGGTTGTACTACGATTGCCGTTGCGCAATGCCGACAAATCTCCCGTTCACTTCTCGTTCGATCCAAAGGAGCAATTCGAAGTAGTAAAAGAAATCCGTCGCCGAGGGTTGAAACCGATCGCGGTGTATCACAGCCATCCGGAAACACCCGCACGACCATCGAAGGAGGATATTCGCCTTGCGTTAGACCCGGATATGACCTGGGTGATAGCATCGCTCTACGGCAATGAGACCACCATCAAGTCATTCAGAATAACAAACGGAAGCGTGCGGGAAGAGCGACTTGTTATCGAGTAATCACAAAACGCGTGGGTAAGGAGACACTAATGAGTGAGAATAAAAAACTGTCGATAATCTGCTTTTCCGGAGATTTCGACAAAGCGGTTGCCGCCTTCACGATGGCCACGGGCGCGGCGGCGGTAAATTGGGAAGTAAACCTTTTCTTCACGTTTTGGGGGTTGAATGTCCTCAAGAAAAAACCAGGGCGGATTCCGCTGGGTAAGGGGCTTCTGGCACCGATGTTCAATGTGCTCATGGGCGGTCAAAAGGAGCTTCCGTTATCACGCTTGAATTTTGGGGGAGTCAGCCCCAAACTCATGACGGGTATGATGAAGAAAAAGAATGTTGCAACGCTCAGAGAGCTTATTGATTCAGCAAAGGCACTCGATGTATCGTTTATCGCCTGCGAAATGGCCATGCACATCCTGGGCATACAAAGAGAAGATCTCATCGATGAGGTAAAGGAAGTGATCGGGGTACCAACGTTTCTCAAGTATTCCGAAGACGCTCACATTCTTTTTGTCTCCTGATCAGGGTTGAACCCGAAAACCAATGCTTGTGAGGCAGCTATCTTACGGTCCTGTATCGGAGTAGTGGCTTTGGACCGCAGCTATTACGTGGTTAAGGGCGATCTGGGAAGCAAGAATCGGAAGGACACCTTTTTTAAACGAGCGAGATGGAGTAAGTAATGCGAACCAAGATCAATATCACCAAAGATCATTGCCCTATGACATTTGTGAAGGTGAAGCTTGCATTGTCCAAGCTTGCTGAAGGTGATGTTTTGGAAGTAGTGCTTTCGGGGTCAGAGCCGCTTGAGAACGTCCCGAAATCTGCCCAAGAGCAAGGGCATCGCGTACTTTCAATTACTGAACTGAACGGAGAAACCCATAGTGTGGTTATAGAAAAAGGATCCTGAGAGGCCAGTTGGAAGAATCCAGAATCAATACGCCTCTGGCGGGAAAAGGGGCTGATTCGCTTAAATGTGGTACATGAGCGCCTGGTTCTGTTGCATCTCTCTTTGAAGAATATCCTGGAGAGAAGTCGAGGAGAGTTTATCACGAAGGTCTTCCTGGATCTCTGCAAAGATGTCTCCAAGAACACCATTTCCCGCACTTGCCTTAAGCTTGAGTTCCCCTTCGGCGGATTCGAGAATAGTAAGAAGGGATATGCTTTCCGGGCTGTTGCTCAGCTCGTACCCGCCACGGTTCCCGCGCACACTCCGAATCAAGCCTTGTTTCGTAAGTCGATTGAGAATTTGTTCGAGATAATTGCGTGGGATCCGGCGACGGTGGGTCAGGTCCTTTATCTGGACAAGCGATTGGCCGTAATGCTGCGCAAGATCGGTCAGCGCAGCAACGGAATACGATGATTTTACGGTGAGTGAAAGCATGCTCCTCCCCAGCTATGTAGTCGTTTGATGTAAATATAACCAAGTCCAGTGACAAAGTCAACAATGATTCCGCACATACCTTCCCTCCTGCAAGATTGCGTCTGAGAGAGGCTTCCGAGAATTGGTTGCTCTGACTCTTCCCGGTTCACCAAACTGCCCTTAACATCACATGCTCTTCATTGAACAAGGTAATACTGGTAAACCAAATCCACCTGAAACCTGAGAATGACGGGACCCAGGATGCAATCACCCTGTACTGGGAGCATGCCGAGCGGAAACACTATCGTGGCACTGAATCTATGCTGTCTCCCGTATCCGGGATGGCACTTTGTGGCCGGGGTAATTCGTGGGCATCAGGGATGGTTGCCGGTCCCGACCGTCGATTCCGAAACACTCGCCGAATACCGGGAAATCCGTAAGGTGATTCCTGCCCTTCGCGGACGACCACGGATGCTACGGCGATAATCGCGACGATAGAAAGAATGCCGGTGATTGAAAGGATCACTCTCATATGGCCTCTCCTTTTCTTCAAAAAAAGCCTTCTTCGTTCAAAATGCATCGAAACAGGAGTGCATGCCAAGGCGGAGACAGGTATTTGGTTATGGGGGATTTCTTAAGGAGGCTGTCCGTAACGATATCTGGTCGCGTTCAACGGTCACTCCGGCTTAAGGAACACGAATCCATCGTGTGAGGTGGGTAGAGATTACTCCAGATAAGCATGGCAAACTCCAGGTGAATTGTGTTATCAAATCCAATAGAGGATAAAAATCCAAATCATGCGTCCAATACTCCATTCACTTCGGCCGAGAATTTCACTATATTAATTATAAGGGTAGTTGTATTCGCACCTCTCCTGGGCAGCGCGCCATAGTGCGTTTGACTCCCAGTTTCGGGAAGTGCTTGGATGGGTGAAACTACAAAGTTCTGTCAGGTATTCAGGACATGCGGGATTACATCCGGTTGTATCGGAGTTGTTTAACAGGTTTTTAGTCAGGAGTTTTTGATGAACAAGAGAATGGTAAAAGGGGCGTTGGCCATTGTGATCGGAGTGTTTTGTGTATCGGGAGCCGAAACGTATACTAACCCCATTATCCCCTATCAGGGCTCATATGGCCCGGCCGATCCTCACGTGATCTACCATCAGGGTACATACTACCTTTATTGTACGGGAGACAATAGCTCATATCATGTCTGGACATCTCCCGATCTCGTGGAGTGGACCAAAGGAGATCGCGTATTTCAGCCGGAAGGCAGGACCAATGTCTGGGCACCTTCGGTATATTTTCACCCGGATGATGGTAAGTTTTACCTGTATTACTCGGTCCAGAGGGATCTGGGCGTTGCGGTGGCCGATTCCCCTGATCCCGCCGAAGGGTTTCAGGACAAAGGCAAGCTCTTTCAGGGGGCTATCGACGGAGACTTGTTTCGAGATGAAGACGGAAAGCTCTATCTCTACTATGCGGAAGGGGCAAATACTATATATGTGCAGCCCATGAGCGATCCGCTTACTAAGAGCGGATCACCTATAAAACTTCTGGAGTATACTGATATTTCCTGGGAAAGACCGCGGAATGAGGGCCCTGAGGTGATCAAAAGAGGAGGCACATACTATTTGTTGTACTCTGGGAAGAACGCGAGCAATCCCAACTACGCGGTCGGATACGCGACCTCGGAAAGCCCCCTTGGCCCTTTCACCAAATATGAGAACAACCCCATTGTTCATAAAAATGATTCTATCTTTGGGCCTGGGCATGGCATGCTGATCAACGATGCAAACGGTGACTGGTGGCACGTTTACCACCAGAAAGAGGGGAGTGAAAACGGGTGGGATCGGTTCATCTGCATCGACCCGGTCTGGTTCGATGATAGCTGCGTCATGCACTCAACGGTCACTCGTGGTACTGCCCAGCCTGCGCCGGTTCCAGGTGAACCGATGTATGAATTCGTGGATCCTCGCGACTGCTCAACAACTGCTGTGATAAAGAAGAAATT
>JBEPYC010000003.1:0-1490 GCA_041641555.1 Chitinivibrionales bacterium
CGGGCAGGAGCAAGTTGTGTTTTCGGCACTTGGGGTTCACGTACAATAGGAGACGACAATGACATTTACCAAAGTTGCTCTCAGCAATCTTCGGCGCAATCCTGTACGAAGTATTCTGACGGGATTAAGCCTTGCAGTCGCCGCCGCCACTCTCAGCATCGTGCTGTCCCTGGACCGGGGTTACTCATCGGCGGTAACCGATGACCTGGTCAACAAAACCGGGGTGCATATGTATATCACCAAAGAGGGCTGCCCGATTGAGGCGGCATCGGTTATTGCCCAGGGCGGCCTCAGTCCGCTGTATGTCGATGAGACGATCGTCGACCGTGTAAGTAAAATGCCGCAAATGGCCGCAATCATGCCCTTCAAACTCTTCGCCCTCACAACCGATGACGGTATGCGGACCGATATTTTCATGGGTGTCACGGAGTCGGTGAAAGAAATCAAACCGGATTTCCGCTTCGAAAAAGGTGGCTGGTTCGTCAATGATTCTTCCGTTATTCTCGGCGCCGAGATGGCGCGGATCGAGAATCTGGAAATCGGCGACCGGATGTATTCGGAGCATTTCCAGAAAGAATTCGAAGTATCCGGCATTCTGGGACGCAATTACAGCCAGGATGACGGGACGTTTTTCATTCCTCTCCCGACAGCTCAGAAACTTATCAGGCGAGAAGGCAAGCTTTCGGCCGTCGCGCTGAAGCTCAAGGATGTCGGTACGCTGGACGCTACCCGGAATCAGCTCCGGGCGATGATGCCGGCCGACTACTTCGTACTCGGCTCCAAGGAGCTCAGCGACGGCATTCTCCAGTTTTTCGGATCGACCCGGGTAATGATGTACGTGATGGTGACCGTCGCGTTTGTCATTTCGATGTTCGGTATCGTCAATACCATGCTCATGGCGGTACTTGAGCGACGAAAGGAAATCGCCTATCTCAAATGCGTGGGCGCTGGAAAAACCGATCTGCTTCGGCTCATCTCCCTCGAAACGCTTGCCATCGCGGTTATCGGCAGCGGAGCGGGTACCATTCTGGGCGCTTCGCTGAGCCCGGCATTCGGGAATGCCATGCGACGGTTCATGGCCGCTTACATGCCGTCGGGAGCGATCGCGCAGCCCAGCTTCGGCATTGCCGCTCTGGCGTTTACCGTCTGTGCACTGGTCGGTTTCGGCTGTTCACTCTATCCGGCACTTCGCGCCGCGAGTATCGTACCGATGGAGGTATTACGCAATGAATAATGGACACGTAGTTACGCTTCGGGAAGTTTCCAAACACTACCACCGCGGCTCCGAAACGGTCCACGCCCTGCAGGACGTGACGCTGGATATCGCCGCGGGTGAATATGTCGCGATTGCCGGTCATTCCGGCTCCGGGAAAACAACACTTTTGAATATGATCGGCTGTCTGGACCGCCCCACTCGCGGGATCATCGCGGTCAACGGACAGGAAATTCAGGATGCTGGGGAGAAGGAACTCAACACACTCCGCCAGAGA
>JBEPYC010000004.1:0-6664 GCA_041641555.1 Chitinivibrionales bacterium
TCTCATTCCAACTCTCTCGGTTCTCGAAAACGTTCAGCTTCCGGCACTCTTTGCCCGAAGAAAAACGCAACAGCGGGCACGTGAACTCCTGGAAATGGTAGGACTCGCCAAACGCATGAATCATCTACCGGGGGAACTCTCCGGGGGCGAAATGCAGCGGGTGGCAATTGCACGGAGCCTTATCAACTCGCCGCCCCTGCTGCTTGCCGATGAACCGACCGGTAATCTCGATTCCCGAAATGCCGATGCAATTATCGATCTGTTCGAAACACTCAACCGCGAGGGTATGACCGTGGTGCTCGTAACGCACAATTTAGATCTGGTTAAACGATGCAGCAGGACGGTGCACATTGAAGACGGCATGGTCAAGTCTTAAATCGGCTTTCGCAGCTCTGCTGCTGGTGGCGGCTGTGCTGGAGGCCTCCTGGAACATCTCCGCCGATATCGACCTGCGGTACCGGCTCTCGGAATGGCAGCACCATGACGGCGGCCTGCATGTCGCGGGAGCGTCGGTGCGCAAGACCTTTTCCGACAGGAAAGGCGACCGGCTGACTCTGTTCGGGCTTGTCGAAGCGCACGATAACTTCTCGATGGTGATGGCGCACGAGCTGTACGGCTTGTACAAGGGTCCACTTGGAAGCTGGAATGTGAGTGTGGGGCGGTTTGGCCTGCCCTACGGTCTGCTGACCGGTTTCAGCGCGTCCCGGCTACTCTACACGATGCCTCATCACGAACTGCTGGGCTACGATGTCGACAATGGCATCATGCTCTCGGGTGTGCGAGGTATGCTCGACTACGGCATCTCGGTAACCCAGGGCTACGGGCCGCATCACCTGCCCGATTTTTCCGGTCACGGTCTGGCTACCGGACGACTGGGCTTTACGCTGGGGGATGCCGGGGAAACAATCGTCGGGGTTTCGGGCGTCTACGGCACGACGGCACATGCACACGATCGCGACATGACCATCGACCGCGCACTCGGGGCCCTGGATATGACCATGTACCTTGGACGGCTTCTGTGCCGGGCCGAGCTGAGCGGTGGCATGGTCAACAGCAAATTGATTGGTGCAGGCTTTGTGGCAATCGATTACGCCCTGCTTCCGCGTCTCGATGTCAATCTGGGGATCACCGGTGTCCGTAACGGCACCGAAACCCATGATGCCTGGTTTACCGGAGTAACACACACATCTCGGTGGTTTACACTGAGGGGAGGATATCAATATGCGTACTACAATGAACCGCACCATCAGGTGGCGGTACAGCTCTATCGGCTGTTTGCTGCTAATTTTTAGCGCCCTCGGGGTGTTCGCCCAGGATGTTTATCTATGCGTCTGGCGTAATCCTGAACGAACCATGACAAAAATCTTCCCCGAAGCACGGGATTATATCTCCGCTAACCAGAAAATCTCGCCCTCGCAACTGGAGGAGATCGAGAAAAGGATTGGCACCAAAGTTCTTCCTGGTCAACGGGATGTCTTTCTGTATTTCAATATGACCGGGGACAACGGCGAGCATGTCGGCACGATCATCGCGGTGACCCAGAAGGGCGAATTCGGCGCTGTCGAGTTCGTTTTCGGCCTCGATCCTGCGGGAGTAATCGAAGACCTGTACGTACAGCGTGCCCGGGAGCGGGATCAGCGGTTCAAGAAACGCGATTTTCTTGATCTTTTCGTCGGGCAAAATGTCCGCGGTGCCTCCAACCTCGAAAAAACTTACCAGGGCGCCAAAACCCCCGGTACGACGGCCATAATCGAGGGTCTCGAAAAAGCTCTGACAGCTTATGATGTTCTTGTGCTCAATGGGGAGAACAAAGATTAGGGGAACGCGACAGCAAGACGAAATCACTACCCGATATAAAACCACCAAAACAGAAGACAGTTTTTTTAAGGAAAGGGGCCGCTTCCGGGCCCGGGCAGGGATCAATTTCCTGGAGCTTCGGGCTTTCGGGTGAAGTGGTGTCGCTTTTCCGGGCTCGTTAGCGAGACGACACGCGAACCCTCACGAGGCACCTTCCCGAGCTTGGAATACAGGTAGATGAGAGACGGGAACCATACAATGCCGGAAAACGATTTTCTCAATACCACTCCTCTCAATCATGTTCTGAAACCCTGACAACACAGGCCTTCGTATCGGTATCAAGTTTATGCAGGCAATACACCCTGCCCAGCCGTACATATCGTAACTTATATACTGTATGTCACCACTGAAAAAGGATCATATTCAGCTTATTGGCGAAGTTGCCGGCGAATTGGCGGGTCTGGCCGAATCCACCGATGTGCATGGATTTTTGCAGGCTGCGGCCGAGCGGTTATCCAACCATCTGGATACAGCAGTCTGCTCGATTTACCTTCACGATGACGAGCGCGCGGCTTTGATTCTGGAAGCGACCGTCGGGTTGCGGCATGAAAGCATCGGGCGCGTAAGCGTCGGGCTGAGCGAGGGGCTGGTCGGTAAATCCATGCGGGAACTTCGGCCGATCGTCGTCGATGAAGCCAGCAAGCATCCGGACTACCGGTATTTTCCTGAAGCCGGTGAAGAAGCCTTTGACTGCTTTCTTGCCGCACCGATTTTGCGAGGGATAGAACGAATCGGTGTACTTGTCCTTCAGCGGGAGGCTCCCCGAACATTCACTGACGACGAAATCGCCGTTGTGAATGCGTTGGCCTCCCAGTTGGCCGGTGCAGTGGGGCACGCCCGCGCGCTGCTTGCCGTCGATATTCAACGGTCCTCCGCCTCCTCCGCCCCCTCTGCTCCCCTTCTCAAGGGACAGGGCGCATCGGGTGGATGCGCCCTGGGGTATGCGTTTGTTTATCGCAAGAAGGCATCGTTGAGTCAAGCCGCAAACAGCCAGAACGGACCCAGCTCCCGGGAAGAGGTAATCACAGCGTTTGATCGAACGGCATCTGACTTGGCCCGTACCCATGCCAAACTCAAAGAACGCCTGCCCGAGGCTGCTGTGTTGATCTTCGAAGCACATACGATGATTTTGCAGGATGAGAGTTTCCGGGGCCAGGTTTTTGCACGCATGGACCAGGGGCTCAACGGTATCGCGGCAGTGGCCTCCGTGGCAGTTCATTACATGGAGCGATTCGAAGCCAGCGAGCATGATTACATGCGCGAAAAAGCCGCTGACATCGAAGATCTTGCTTCACGAATTATCGACCATCTGCAGACCGAGCAGCAACACTCCGTAGAACCATCTAAAGAACGGATTGTCATTGCCCGCGACCTGCTTCCCACAGAGGTCCTCAAACTCGCTTTGGATAATGTCGGCGGCATTGTGCTGGCCGGTGGCGGTTTGACTTCCCATGTTGCGATTCTCGCACGATCGCTGCAGGTCCCCACGGTCATCGTCAATGAACCGGGACTGCTCATGCTCACCAACGGGACGTTTCTTGGCCTCGATGGCGATCGGGGGAATGTGTTTATCCAGCCCCCTGGCCACGTGCGACAGGCGCTGGCCGATCGGCTGAGCGTGGAAAAACGTGTCGATCAGGATGCCGCAACCATGGAACCGCAAACCCTCACCGCAAACGGCGTTCGGGTGCGGCTGCTCGCCAATATCAACCTCCTCGGGGAATTGGGCCTGGCGATCCGTCTCAAAGCCGAGGGAATCGGCTTGTACCGAACCGAGTTCCCCTTCCTGGTTCGCGATACCTTTCCCACCTGCGAAGAACAGGAGGCCCTGTATAGGTATCTATTCAAGCACACTGCTCACGCGGAAGTGACCATTCGGACGCTCGATGCCGGCGGAGACAAAATGCTTGCCTGTTACGACACTGCCGGTGAAGCCAATCCGGAGCTGGGACTTCGCTCCACCCGATTCGCTCTTGCCCACCCGGAGATCTTCGAAAGCCAGCTTACGGCAATAGTCCGTGCCTGGAACCCCGAAGACCCCTTAAACATCATGTTCCCCATGATTTCATCACCGGACGAGTTCTGTAAAGCAAAGAACCTGCTTCTGACATGTCTTGCCAAGGAGAATGTCGAGCCGGGCAGCAATCTGTCGGTCGGAATGATGCTCGAGCTGCCCGCGGCAGTAGAAATGATGGATGAATTTGTCGAGATGGCCGATTTCTTTTCGGTCGGCACAAACGACTTTGTCCAGTACATGCTTGCCGCTGACCGCGCAAATGCAAAAGTGGCCGATTATTACTGCTCCCACCACCCTGCGGTGCTTCGAGCCTTGAAAAGGATGATTGCTTCTGCGCTCCGGGCCGATCGCGAAGTATCGGTATGCGGCGAAATGGCCCACGATCCGCGTTTCGTTCCCTTCTTTGTAGGAATCGGGGTTCGCACCCTCAGCGTCGATCCCCGCTGGCTGCCCACGGTGCAGAAAACGATCCGCACCATGACCCTACAGGAGATGGAAGCCTACGCCGAGACCCTTCTGCGAGCCCGCTCGGTTGCCGAAGTTGGCCGATGCCTCGTATAACCTCGCTTATCGGAACCGGGGACCGGCTCCACCTTCTTCATCGCTAATCCCTTCCTGGCACATTGCTTGCATTTTAGTGCTATCCTTTGCGTTCAAAGGCGAATAGTCACGAACAATGACCATATTCCCACTCTTTCAAATAGAATTTTCCGGTTACGGGAGGATACTATGGCTGGCACGAACGGCACTATCGCGTGGTTTCAGGATCTGAATTCAAAGAACACGGCTCAGGTCGGCGGAAAGAATGCATCCCTTGGTGAAATGATCGGCAACCTGAAGGAAAAAGGGGTGAACATACCCGATGGTTTCGCTACGACTGCCAAAGCCTACCGCTCTTTCCTGGCCCACAATGAAATCGAAGAAAAGATCCGCACTGAAGTTGACGCGCTCAAAAAGGAAGATCAGTCGCTGGAAGAGACCGGGAAGAAAATCCGGCGTTATTTTCACAATGGCGAGTTTCCCGAGGATATTGCAAAGGAAATAAAGGATGCCTACGGCGCGCTGTGCGATATGTACGACCAGAAGAATGTCGATGTCGCGGTGCGAAGCAGCGCGACTGCCGAAGATCTTCCCGGGGCGAGCTTTGCAGGGCAACAGGAAACCTTTTTGAACATTTCGGGCGAAGATGATGTCCTGGATGCGTGCGTGAAGTGCTATGCATCACTTTTTACCAACCGTGCAATCAGTTATCGTAACGAACAGGGATTCGACCACATGAAAGTCGCCCTCTCCTGCGGTGTGCAGAAAATGGTCCGATCAGATCTTGCCGGTTCGGGAGTGATGTTTTCCCTGGATACCGACACCGGCTTTCCAAACGTCGTTGTTATTAATGGGACCTGGGGACTCGGAGAAAACGTCGTACAGGGGACAGTCAATCCCGATGAATATCTCGTTTTCAAGCCGCTTCTGGAAAAAGAAGGACTTCGCCCGGTCATCGGAAAAACGATCGGTTCGAAGGAAAAGAAGATGGTGTACAGCAAGAGTAAAAGCGCGACGACCAAGAATGTGGATACATCGCGCAAAGAGCGGGAAACTGCAGTTCTCACCGATGACGAAATCCTGAAACTCGCCCGGTGGGCATCCACCATAGAGAAACACTACGATAAACCGATGGACATGGAGTGGGCTAAAGATGGGCAGAGCGGAAATCTCTTTATCGTCCAGGCCCGCCCTGAGACGGTGCAGTCTCAGAAGCAGGGTGCATCGTTCATGGACTATAAGCTGAAGGAAAAGGGCGAACGAATCGTTGAGGGCCTGGCAATTGGTCAGGCAATCGCCTCGGGCAAGGCCCAGATCATCAAGAGCCCTGACCAGATCGACGAGTTCGAAGACGGTGCGATTCTGGTAACGGGAATGACCGATCCCGACTGGGTCCCGATTATGAAGCGCGCGGCGGGAATCATTACCGACCATGGTGGACGGACATCGCACGCGGCCATCGTCAGCCGCGAACTCGGCATTGCCGCAGTCGTGGGCACGGGGTCTGCAACAAAGGATCTCTCCGATGGCCAGGAAGTGACGATGTCCTGTGTTGAAGGAAATAACGGATACATCTACGATGGCATTCTGGACTATGAAGAACGGGAGATCAACCCCGAAGAAATCCCCGAACCCCCGACGCAGATTATGATCAATATCGCCAGCCCCGATGCGGCATATCGCTGGTGGCGTTTACCGGTGCATGGAATCGGTCTGGCACGGATGGAATTCATCATCAACAATGTTATCAAAATCCACCCCATGGCACTGGCGCATTTCGATCGGGTCGAAGACAAGGACGACCGGAAAGAAATCCAGCGCTTAACCGCTGAGTATAAACAGATGGAAAACTATTTTATCGATCATCTCGCTCGCGGTATTGCGCGTATCGCCTCATCGCAGTGGCCAAACAAGGTGATCGTCCGCATGAGTGATTTCAAGACGAATGAATACGCCAATTTGATCGGTGGCGGATCATTCGAACCAGAAGAGTCCAACCCGATGCTCGGATTTCGGGGGGCGTCACGGTATTACTCGGAGAAATACCGCGATGGGTTCGCGCTCGAATGTCAGGCTCTCAAGAAAACACGCGAAGAAATGGGATTTGACAACGTTCTTGTTATGATACCGTTTTGTCGAACGACCGAAGAAGCCGACCAGGTATTGGCGGTTATGGCAGAACACGGGCTCAAGCGGGGTGAGTACGGTCTTGAAGTCTACGTTATGTGCGAAATCCCGTCAAACGTAGTG
>JBEPYC010000005.1:0-51260 GCA_041641555.1 Chitinivibrionales bacterium
GATCACCTGGATTGGACAGTTCGATGGTGAAGTAACCCCTGGAATACAGGATCCGGATGATGGAACCATTAGTCCTGCCCCCGAAGGTACTCCCACAGTTTCCAACTCAAACCATGTGATCATGGGATCTTATGCCATCAACCCTTTCAGCCGCCTGAGTTTCGGTGGAAATCTCACCTATGCGTATCAGAGTAATTTCGGGGAACCGGTATACGGAATCGGGCTGGACGCAGGGGCAACCTTTCGAGTCATAACCCATCCGATCCTCGGATACCACCTTGTGGGCGTTTCAACAATCAACCTTATCGCCCCCGCAATGGGTGATGCTCCTCTGCCGACACTTATGGGCAAAGGTGCATACGCAAAGAGCCTGAGGTTCTCCTGGCATGCTACGTATCTGGAAGAACTGCTCTCATCAGCAGTTGATTTCGAGTTAAAAGACTTCCTTGCGGCAAAAGAGGAGTTTTTGGCCTATGACTCACTGGGGGGAAACTGGAAAGAAATTGCTTCATCCCTTGAATACAGTATCGACACTCGTGTGGGAGGATGGCTCTTCCGGAGACTTCAATCCTATCTCCTTCTTGGCTTCGATCAGGATGCACTGGATTACTGGGGCGTATCGGCCGGAGCACGCGTTCCATCGCTCAACCAGGGACGAGAGCTTTCGGTGGAATTCCAGTACACAATGAAAACCGATGGTGACAATTCTTCGGCATTCAGCTGGTACCTCTTCGGTGAATTCGGCCATCACCGCGAAGAGCTTCTGGCTCGCCGACTTGCGCGATTGAGTGATGTCGCACCCAGTGACCTTTATAACAAAGCGATGAAGCTCTACAAAGACGAGCGCTACTGGGATGCCTATTTTGTTTTCAGCCAGATACTCTCTCAGTTTCCGGATTTTTTCAAAAACGATTGGGTCGTTCATTACCGCGGACGGTGTCAGGAAGAAATGGACATGCGTGAAGCGGCAATGGAGAACTACCAAACGGTTCTTTCGGACTATCCGAAAAGCCCGGCGGTTCCTTTTGCCGACCTGGGGCTTGTCAGAATATCTTATCGACAAGCAGACCCCGAAATGGTTGAAAACCATTTCGACCGGCTTTCGAGGCCCGGGGTCCCTGATTCTTTACGGTATCATGGGATGTACTACTGGAGCGAATCTTTGATGAGTCAAGGCAATTACCGAAAAGCCATTCAATTCTTTTCTTCGATTCCCGAAACCCACCCTGAGTTTCCATTTGCCCAGCATTCCCTTGCTGTCGCGCATGTGTTGGCAGGAGATCCGATGCCGGCGATTACCGAGGCACTTGGGCGGGCAGTTGAGTATGACGCACAAACACCTGAGCAAATAGAGGTGATCAATCGCTCTTTTCTTCTTTTCGGTTACCTTTTCTATGAGGAGTCAATGCTGGGTAAGGCCGTCTCTGCGCTGCGAAAAGTACCGAATGGCAGTATGTACTATGCCGATGCCCAGCTCGGACTTGGATGGAGTGCAATCAGGGCAAAGCAGTGGAGCGATGCGGTCACCGCCGGAAAGCAGCTTGTGGATCGCACCCCCAACAACCTCCTGAAGGCGGAGGGGGGACTGGTTCAGGCCTATGGCCTCATGATGAATCGACAGTACATGCAGGCACTCAATGTGCTCGACCAGGCGATGAAGCGGATTGCTGCGTACAATAAACCAACCGAAGAGTCACTCACCAAGAAGAAGTGGAATTATCAGAACACCCGGAGAAATTACGGGTTCCTTGCTGATCGAATGGAGAAGCTCAGCATGAAATCTTCTTCCGAATACGCGCTGTCTCAGATTGACAGTCTCCATAGAGAACAGCAGACGTACCGGGATTCGATTTCTTCGTACCTTGAGTTCAAAGATCGATATGCTCGAGAAAGTTTCTTCTCTCGTGGGTACCAGGAAACCAAAGATGATCTGAGTTATGCCTGGGCGACCGTTCAGAAATATGCGATTGAATCGGGCGATGACACCAAGCGTCAGGAGATTCTGGATCAGCAGAAGCAGCTCGAAGAAGAAATCGAACAGATCCAGCGTGAGATGGAGGAAATGAGGAACAAAGAACAGGAGACATCGCCTCCGAAAGCTACTCCCCCACCCAGTAAGTAGCCCTGATGGGTCGTCGAGTGAGCACGAAGCCCCAACCCCGAGTGATTGCTGCGCTCGGGGTAATAATGAACACGTCAGAACCAGAGCACAATCCATCTCCGGCTCTCAAGTTAGTGCCTGTGCTCCGGTCACCGATGTATCTTTCTTTCGTTTAAAGTATTCTTGGATCGAGGAAAGTCTCTGTGATCGTGTATCTGGTTCGCCATGGAATAGCAATCGATCGGGATTCCCCCGAGGTTTCCTCGGATGAGGCCAGGTGGCTTACCGAGGAAGGGAAAAAAAAAGACGTCCCGAGCCGCTCTGGGCTTGACCGTGCTCCGCTGCAATCCCGACCAAATAGTCTCGAGTACTCTGGTCCGCGCAGCACAGACCGCCGAAATAATGCGCGATACCCTGTCGGTTGAATCCCTTCCTGAGACTTCTCCCTATCTTCGCCCTGATGTCCCCGTCAAGGAAACCGTGCGCTGGTTGGCGGAACAAAAAGTGGAATCCATCATGCTGGTCGGCCACATGCCCGATCTTTCCACACTTGCATCGGTCTTGATCTCCGGCAATGCAGAACCACGAATCACGATGAAAAAGGCCGCCGTGTGCGCCATTTCCTTTTCTCGAACCCTTCCTGCTGAAGGAAAAGGTCGCCTGGAGTGGCTCATGCAGCCCAGGCAGCTTCGCAGTCTTGCCGATTCCAAACATGGCAGAAGTACAGGAATGTAACTCTGAAATCCACAACTATTCGAAACGCTACAAGCCACACTGGAAAGGATAAGGCCGTATGGCATCCAAGCCAAATATCGTGCTGATCATGGTCGATGACATGGGGTATTCGGATATCGGTTGTTTCGGCGGGGCAATCCAAACCCCGAACATCGATGCTCTTGGAAAACAGGGAATCCGATTCACACAGTTTTATAATACGGCACGATGCTGTCCGGCACGTGCATCACTTCTCACCGGCCTCTACCCGCATCAGGCGGGAATGGGATGGATGACCGCCGCCGACCTGGGCACGCCGGCATACCGGGGAGACCTGAGTCCGGATTCTGCCACGATCGGCGAATGCCTTCGTCCTGCCGGTTATTCGACCTATATGGCTGGAAAGTGGCACGTAACCTTCAACAAATACATGTCACCTGACGGCCCCAAGCACTCCTGGCCTCGTCAGCGCGGTTTCGATCGTTTCTTTGGAACTCTCTGGGGCGGGGGTAATTATTTCCGTCCCAATAGCCTGGTTCTCGATAATGAAATGATAGATCCACCCGAGGACTTCTATTACACCGATGCTGTCAGTGACTACACCTGCCGGTTCATCGATGAGCATAGCGAACAGCACCCTGATGCACCATTTTTCAGCTATGTCGCCTATACCGCTCCCCACTGGCCACTTCATGCACATCCCGCTGACATTGAACGGTATCGCGGCACGTTCCGTTCAGGATGGGACATTTTGCGCAAAGAAAAATTCGAACGTATGAAAAAAGCGGGAGTACTTGATTCGGACAGGGAACTGTCCGCCAGAGATGACAAAGTACCTGCCTGGGATTCATTATCTGACTCGCAGAAGGATGAATTCGACTTGAAAATGGCCATCTATGCTGCACAGACCACTGCAATGGACCGGGGCGTTGGCCAGATTGTCGAAACTCTCAAGCGCCGGGGACTGCTTGACAATACCCTTATCTTCTTTTTGTCAGATAACGGGGGTAGTCACGAAGAAATCGACAAACCAGGACAGGATCCGTCCACCTGGGGTGCGGCGGACTCTTTTGTCAGCTATGGCCGGCCGTGGGCAAACCTTTCGAATGTGCCGTTCAGGATGTTCAAGAGCTGGGTTCACGAAGGAGGTATCGCAACCCCCCTGATTGTGCACTGGCCTGAAGGATTAGAGAGGAATGATGTGTGGGATCACCAATTGGGACATATTACGGACATTCTTCCAACCTGCATCGATGTGGCCGGGGCAGCCTATCCTCCTCCTGACAAAAATGGTAACTTACCTGCCCTTGTCGGTAAGAGCCTGGTTCCAAGCTTCAGTGGCAGGAACAATGGTCGGGAGACCATCTTTTTCGAGCATGAATCAAACAGAGCTCTTCGGAAAGGCAAATGGAAGATTGTCGCAATGGGGAAAGATACTCCCTGGGAACTCCACGACATGGATGCAGACCGCTCTGAGCTTCATGATCTTTCGTCGGAGAACAAATCAATTCTCGAGGAAATGAGCAGAGAATGGTACGAAATCGCCGAGAAAACGGGTGTGCTGCCTATGGATGACCGGGAATGGGACGAGCGGGTTCACAATCCACTGAACAAGTAAAAGGCGAAAACAATAGCAAATCGAAGGGCAGACGAACATCTGCCCTTTTTTATTGTGATTCAATCTGCCTGCACCGGCGATCGGAAAAACTAAGCTCTGAACCGGGTGTGTAGTGTGGACTAAGAGGAACACTCCTCCGCACCACCAAGCAGGTGCGCCCTGCCGGGCGCACAAAAAGAGAGGGCGAACAGTACTGCTCGCCCTCTTCTATTGCCCGTCTAATTGAGCGAGAAGCCTACTGCTTCATCCCTTTACGCTTCCGTCGACGAATCACTCTTCCGAGTTTCAGACCAAAAGGAGGAAGCAACGCTACGCCGGCGCCTTTTCCACAAAGGCCGCCCTCGTCCTCGTCCTCGTCCTCTTTCGGATTCGGTACCGGCTCAGGATCTTTACAGGTGTCTACGACGGTCTCGGCAGTGTATACGGGATTCTCAAGCCATCCTGCCGCTTCGACAAAGCCATTCGGGATTTCGGCCCACAGGTGAGGCGTAGGAATATTGGTTGTATCAGTAGTTCGAACCAACTCGGTATCTTTTTTTTCATAGAGGTTTATCGCGTACACACGCTCCCGTGCCATGGAACCGCCTGCCCGGGTAAGTCCCAAATTAGCAACAAGGTAATACGGGTGGTTCGACCATTCGGATCCCTCCCACTGGTTATCCACGATTTGACCCTCGCTGATATCATCCCCGGCAGCCTCTATTGTTTCATCAGAAACATCGTAGTAGTCAACTATTTCAGACTTACTGTTAAAAACCTGTATCCGGTCGTGAATACCCCACTCTCCTCCCATTTCCGGATGGTTGCCTGAAAAGTCCAGGCACAGAGCGACATCGGTGGTCACGCGGCTTGAGGTCACCGATCCATTACAGACCTGAATTGACGCAGTGTCACATTCGGAGGGGCGCGTGATGAGAGGCGTTTTGAAAACAATATCTTCCGAAGAAGTGATGTCGGTCATGTACAGGTGCGGGCTGTTTTCCGCGGCGGCCAGCCATTTCTGGTCAGGAGAAAGGCCGGAGAGAAACCCCCCTCCGCTATAAATAACCTGAGGAGTACCCGGGACTCCAGCATTCACAGAAACCTTGTACGTTGCACCGCAGGAATTATAGACACGGCTTCCACCATCACCGGACCCGCATGAAGAAAAGACAATCGTTGGGGTAATATCGGGATTCTGTACCCATCGAGGGATATGGCAGCTGTCGGGCACAATCATGTGAAGAGTCGGATTTTCCTCCAATTTACAGACATACCCTGTCCGTGATTTCGAGCTTCTGTCACCGGTTGATCCCCCATCAACAAACGTCAGGTAGTTACCATCGGGTGAGAGCATTGGTTTCTGGGGGCTGCTTACACTCGGCATACTTATCAGGCGCACCGTCGGAACATCTTCATCGGCAGTGGTTTCTGACCAGTCGACATAGGCCAACTGTCTGGCGCGACGCACAACAAACACCGTTTTCACGTTTGCGGTACCGAAAAAATCGACTACCTGTTTCCGGGACACGGGCTGGATGTTCGAGACATCGTAGGCCGCATGAACATTCATGGGTACCGCAAGAAAGAAGGTGAATGCGCCGGCAAGGCAGAAGCGTAAAGCACGCGCCATCGAGTTATTCACGGGATCCTCCAAAAATAGCATTTATAGGTGAAACTGACAGGTGGGTTTACGGGAAACTCCCTCTGTTCCTTAATATACCTAAAATAATTAGTCGGCAGAATTTTTCAAGAGAATCGCAGATTTGTTTGACCTGAAGGAGATAATGCGTGTATAATCACATAAAACAACGAGATTTCGACATAATGATTCTTTTCCCCATAAGTACCGACGTCCACGATGGCACTATAAGGCTTGCCGCATTGCAGGTTATTGGTATCTGTTTTCTGGTACATATCTTTGTAGCTGGAGATACGCACAAGGTCGAGAAGCACATAAACGAAGAGGTCTCCCGGTATTATTCATTAAAAAGGATGTATCGCTCGGCAAATGATACTACGTTACAGGATCCCGCTCAGCTGCTGGAATTTGCCTCCGACCGGGAGTCGGTTATCAGGCGAGCAACCGCCGATGTCGATTCAATCATAAAGCACGTCAGTGCCACCTCCATTCTTCACCGCTACGGATTCAAACCAGGCCGATTCAGTATCGTCACACTTTTCACTTCCATGTTTCTGCACGCGAGCTGGATGCATTTGCTTGGAAACATGGTTTTTTTCTATGTGTGCGGAATCGCGATGGAGAAATACTGGGGATACTGGCGATTCCTCTTCATCTACTTAGGCTGCGGCATAGCAGCAACATTGACCCATCTTTTCACTTCATCCATTGGTGGTTCGCTCAATGGGGGTACTCCGTTGGTAGGAGCATCGGGAGCGATTGCCGGAGCCATGGGAGCTTTCGTTGTTACGCATTCGAGAGTGCAAGTAAAGGTCTTCTATATGGTAATGCTCTGGCTTCGGGGCACCTTTCATATGCGCGCAGTGACTTATTTCGGAATATGGTTTCTGTCACAGGTAACGTATACGATTCTGACTTTGAACGCCGAGTCCGGGGTTGCGTATGGCGCGCATGTCGGTGGGTTTGTCGCCGGTGCCTTTTTTGGAGTAGTGATAAAAAGCGAAGACTCAGTTGTCCCAAAAGATCCGAAAACGCCACCGACGCGAAAGGCAGTGCTCCCCGATGAGGCTTTTGGAGCGCCGGAAACACCACAAGAGCGATTCGAAAGCCCGGAAGAAAAAACGGCATCGCAAATCGAAAAGGCCTGGAGTGATTACCGAGCGGGAAAGTTGGAGAATGCCGCGTTGGTTCTCATCCGGCAGCAGGACATGTATCTACAGGACCCCAATACCTATCACCGCGAAGCCGCAGGCCTGATGAGAGAGATGCTGACTGCTCGGGATTTACCTGTACCTGCACCCCACTTGTACCAATGGGCAAAAACCTTTGCCTCGCTTCGATTAACCTGGGTGGCAGTTCCCTGTTTTGACTGGGCAGCCGAAGCAGCTCCAACCAATTCACACGTTCAGAAAAACAGCCTGCTCAGCGGTGCTGTATTACGGATTGCAGAAAACGCCGATATCGAGCAGGCGCGTGCAAATCTCCTCACCGTGATCAAGATAGATTCCGGGGGGATTTTTGCTCAGAAAGCACAAGAAATCGTAACCCGCATTGAGACGTAAGTGCCTTCTGAAGGAGTTGTTGAAAACCATCGGGAGTGGTGCTAATATATTGCTATAAGGGTTCGGGTTTTATATATTGGTATAAGGGTGTTTGAGCGTGTCTCAGTGCCCTCTCCCAACACCAGATATTAGCAAGAGGAGATGTTCCTATGCGGAAAAGTCATTTAAGCGGATTAATAACCGTTTTGCTTGCCGCCCTTCCAGTTGTAGCAGGTGCTGGGCGTGCCATTTATGTTCCGTCGCGGGAAGCTCACAATATTGCCCGAGGCGTCTTAAATGCGAAACCGGGTGATACGGTTATTGTAAAAGATGGTGTTTATCGTGAGCGCATCGCTGTAGAACCAGGCGTAATCCTGAAGTCCCAGAACCAGTACGGCGCAGTCATCGATGGTAAAGGAAGAGGGACCGTCGTGACATTGTCGAAGGGGTCGGTACTCGATGGTTTCGAGGTTCGCAACGGAACTATCGGAGTCTTCTCCAAAGACCCAAACGCGCGCATTAAAAACTGCAGAATAATCCGGAACTGGCAGACTGGAATCATCGTTGTGCGTCACCTTCCGTGGATCGAAGACAATGTCATTGCATTCAACCGTGGATCAGGCATTCAGGGCTGGGACGTACGGACAACCGGTCCTTCGATCAATCATAACAGTATCGCCTTCAATGGCAACCATGGCATTTCGGTCGGCGGCGGAAGCAAGGTTATCGTCGAAAAGAACATCATCGCCTACAATGAACGCTTTGGTGTCAAACTGCAGGCAGAGGTAGAGCAGGCAACCGTCAAGGCGAATGCATTCTACGAGAACCTGTGGTCTTCGACTCCCCTCCCCGATGGGAATTACCAGTACGATCCCATGTTTGCAGATCCACGAGCATCGTTGGACTTCACGGTCACGGCGAAAAAAACCTGTTCGGATTGTCCGCTCGATGATCCTCCTGGTGCACGGTTTCCGACACTCACCTCCAGTAGCAGATACTGATACTGCGGGCAAAGGGAAAATCAGGCTCCCGGTCATTCGCCTGATCCCAGACAGAAGATTTCATCACCACAAGGGGAATTCAACAATTCCCCTTTCTTCGTATAGCGGTCCTTGCCCCCATGACAGCTTCTCTCAAGACTACTCAAGAATCCCAGAAATTGACCCAGAACGTGCATTCGTTGTGGACCAGAATATCACGGGTCTTTCTGGAAATACACGGCTGTCTGCGTCCTTCCATTTTGTATGTTCTGTAATCGTTTTTCTTTCATGTCTTTTGGGTTACCGGCATCCAAACAGGGAAAGATTCAGTGCCACCGTCTACAGCGATTTTGAGCGGGATAATACTACTCTCGTGCCTGTTTTGCACCATCACCGCTTCCCGACAGGACCTCGATTGTACAGTGGCATCTCTGGTCGGGTACCAGACAAATGCCGCATCTTCCCTGGAAGCCAGTGAAGTCGCAACTTCTTTTTTGTCATATGATCTGAATGCCGTTTACCAGAACAAGCTGGGATCGAACGTTTTCCTGACGTTCAGCGGTAATGCATCACAGGCAGTCTTCCTCCAGAGCTCACCCGAATCCTACATTGCAGCAGAAGCAGAGGCGGAGAAAAGAAAAGATCGCCAGAGCGGCTCTATTGGTATGCTGATGGCATACCGCTCGTATAGAGCACGGGAAGACCTCGATTCGACTGACGGCAGCGTTTTCTTTAGACCGGTCCTCCGGTACCGGTACCAGTGGAAACACCCTCTCTCGATCATGTACTTTGTTGAGGGAAGCGACCAGGGGATGGCATCGGGTAGGACCTGGCGACATTCATTTTCTGCCAGTATACAATACCAGGCAGGATCAAGGGGGCTGCTGGAGGCCAAGGCAGGTATTACACAGGGGACAACTCGGAACTACTACGAGTTGTTTGTATCTCCAATGGGCATTTGGCTTTGGGATGAATACACCAGCTTTTCAGGCCTTTTCTATGCTCTCCGAAGATTTACCCAGCGTGGTGCGGCGGGAGACCCACCTGCCGTTCTTCCGCTGAAAGGAACAGTATCCCTTCTGTTTTCCGCAGACCGCGCATTGTCGGAAAGACTCGAAATTTCGGCGGAGTATGGAGTCTTCGGATATTTTTCCGATTCAGAGAAACACGCATATTCATCGCACAGCATAGCGATTGGCTTGCGTTGGTTTTACCATTGGCTGTAACCTTTTCCAGACCCTTCACGTAAAAGCAGGTAGGAACGCTTGAGCGAAAACTCCAGGCCACTTCTTTTCAGTGACATTGTTCGACAATACACTGATTATGTATATGGCCTGTCATACAGACTGCTTGGTGATTCTGAAGATGCAAAAGATGTCACGCAGGAAGTCTTTGCCAAGATTCATCGCTATTTTGACAGAATCGATCCTCAGAAAAGCCTGAAGAACTGGGTATGTACGATCACGGTCAACTCCGCGCGGGATTATTACCGCTCGAATGCACGCCACAAATCGGCCTGTGTATTCGATGAAAGCCGGGGTGATGGTGGTAATCGGGATGATTCTGTTGAAAACAGGCTCATGGTGGAAACAATGCTGAATGCACTCGAAGGGAACTATCGCACTGCAATTGTTCTCTTTTACATAGAACAGAAAAGTATCAAAGAAATTGCACAAATCGCCAAACGTCCCGAACCATTGATAAAAGTATGGCTTCATCGGGCCAGAAAAATGCTTCTCAATCAGTTTGGGAAGGATCTAATATGAATTGCAGAAGCGCACGTAGAATCCTTCATCGCACAAATGACCGCGGAGAATGCACTGGCAAAAGGTTTTTAGGACATATGGAAAAGTGTGCATCCTGTGCAGCGGAACGTGACCGCATGAAAGGTTTGGCGAGTCTTCTGGCGCAAACACCTCAAGAGAAAGCTCCAAAGGGATTGCAGCAATTGCTCCTGCAGCAGGCGGCTGAACGCGATCTGAACGATCCCGTCAAGGTCCAAAGAAAGTATGCTCCTCATGCTGCACTTGCCGGTACTGCTGCGCTTCTTTTCCTGGGTATCGGCCTTATGCATCTGAAAACAGATTCAGTAGTTGAGGAACAGACACAGGTAAATACCAGTACCTCGGAACAATCCGGGCGTTCCAGTCCCCACAATGTACCCAGAGAATCTGACGCGGAACGGTCAGTGAGTCTGGATTCCAATCTGGAGAAATCGATTCGGGAGCAATTCGATCTTTCCGAAACCCAGCTTCTCATGGCCAAACTGCGAAAGGCAGAGGAGCTCGGATTGCCACCTGAAGTGCTTCGAAACTCGATTAGAGCGGGAATAGCAGAACAGAAATCACCACAGCAGATCATCGCGCAGGTTTCACAGCAGGCCGAACATCTCAAATCGGAGCCGGAACGAAAGAATCCTGAGCCTCCAGCTTCCGGATTCCAAGACAATTCTTCTGCAGCTCAAAGAGCCGAGAGGCAGGAACTACAGACCAGGCTCAACACCGCGACGCGCAAGCTCGAGCACAAGAAAGCACAGCAGATACGCAACCTGGAGCAGAAAAGAGAACGCCAGATGCGTAAGCTCGAACGAAAAGAAGAGCAGCAGAGGCGCAAACTGGAACGCCAACGAGAGCGGATGGAGCGAAAGCTGAATAAGCGCTCTAAATAGCGCTTAGGCCTTCCAAAACGAAGGTTTTGAGTTCGAACGGGGTGAAGTTGAGATGCATCTCCGTTGCTGTCCCCTCTATTCTGCCCATCGCATTCTCCAACAGATCCGTTTCGATAGCACTCTTCCATGGAACGGAAGATCGGAGTTTCACGCCGGCCCGAGCTCCCCTTTCTTCGTAAAGACGCAGCACAATGCCATTGCCCTGCTCACGGTGTTTTACCACCTCGATTCTTACTCCTTCTCCGTCGATCCGAAAAACGGATCGGAGCGGGTTGTCCGGCCGAGAGGGCACGGCTCGAATCACAAGCGGAGAGTTGAGCTCGGAAGCCCTGCGCGCGGCACCCGAATCCCAGAGACTCCCGGGATGGGCAATATACCCGTATGTAAACTCATGTTTTCGTATGTCTGCTTCCGGGTCGGGTTCTTTGGGGCTACGGAGAAGCGAAAGCTCAAGCGCGGAGCCATAGACCGAATAGCCGTATTTACAGTCATTGACAAGTGTAAGTCCGCACTTTGGATCGGACAAATCAGCAAACCGGTGACCCACGACTTCGAACCGTGCGCTGTCCCAGGTGGTATTATGATGCGTCGGGCGGGAAAGGGTACCGTACTGAATTTCGAAGGTAGCCTCAGGTGAACGGATGGCGGTATCCGCATGAACCTTCAACAGCTTATTCTCTTCCCTCCAGTCGACTTCGGTTTCTACCTTTACCAGAGGATCACCGCTTGCGAGTGAAACTATCTGGACTATTTCTGAATCACCGACCTGCAATTTCTGGCGGACTTTGCAGCATACAGGGGAATTCAATATGATATCGCGTTCCAGAAGCCGCGCCTGCTCGGGTTGCGTCTCCCGGTAATAGGGACTTATATCCCATGCATCGAAGTTATACGGGATATCTTCCCAGAGCATAATCCTGTTTGCAGTACCTGCGATCAATTCCGTTCCGGTGCTTTTATCCCTGATAGACCCAAACGTGCCATCCGGGTCGAATTCTACCCGGGTAAGATCGTTCTCGATCCAATCAGGACCGGCGCGCACCGAGGAAAGACTCTCAAGGTTTCCCGAACCCGGCTCCAGCTCAACCGTAGTCCATCCCATCGGAGGTATATCAACACGCACGAGCACGACATCACGTTCTTGATGCGAAGGAAGAACTCTTCCACTGCTGTCCACGACCTCATATCTCTTGTCGGGCACCGAAGAAATCGGAATCTCGATGACTTCGCACCGTGCCCAGCTCAACGTGTTATATACCACAAAGCATTGAGAACCTTCGGGTTTCTTCCCATGAAGTGCCACAAGACAGTTGGCACGTAAATCCTCGAGCTTTGAAATGTTTTGCTGAGACAATGATTCGGCTTCGCGATACACCCGGTTCACCGAAGATCCCGGAAGAATATCATGAAACTGATTCAGCAGGGTATCTTTCCAGATGGAATTCAGTTGTTGGCGAATATCCTGGCCCGAAAGCACCGCAAAGAATTCTAAATCGCGCAGAAGCAGCTCGAGACGGCGATTCAGCTTCTTCATCACCGCCTGTGTCGTAAGGGTTCCCCGGTGAAACTCCAGATAGAGCTCCCCGGTCCAGAGGGGAAGCAGCGAAGCAGATTTCCTGGTCATCCTCTCGAAAAACTCACGGACCGTTCCCATTTTCACCCGCGGCATTCCTTCGCAATCAGACAACCTTCGGGCACGTTCGATATGAAGCCGTGAAGGTCCCCCGCCCCCATCACCATTGCCATACGGATTCAGGAATTCATCGCAGACCTCTGCCTCTGCAAACCGTTTCTCCGCCGCATACAAGGCATCGGGTTCGTTTTCACCGACATAGGAATTCGTAGGGGCGAAATGCGAGAGGACTCTACTTCCATCAATTCCTTCCCACCAGAAAGTATTGAAAGGAAATGGATTCGTTTCATTCCACGAAATTTTCTGAGTGAAAAAAGTATCGACGCCACACTTTCGAAGGATCTGCGGGAGAGCTGCAGAGTACCCGAAAACATCGGGAAGCCACAGGTTGGTGATATCTACATCGAATTCGTCCTGAAAAAAACGCTTCCCGTACATGCACTGACGCACAAGACTTTCGCCTGAGGGAATATTCGTGTCGGGCTCAACCCACATAGCACCGAGGCATTCCCACTGCCCTCGCTTGGCTGCCGCTTTTATATCACGGTACAACTCGGGCTGATCGGTTTTGATCCATTCGTAGAGTTGGGGCTGTGAGGCTCCGAAGACATAATCGGGATACTCCTGCATCAGGCGCAGTGCGGTGGTAAATGTCCGGATTCCCTTCAGGCGGGTTTCACGCGCAGGCCAGAGCCAGGCCAGGTCGATATGAGCATTTCCGATGCTCCAGGCAGTCAGGGCACTTGGACTTGTCGATTTCTTCAGAAGCTCCTGAGCGTACTCCCGGCACTCCTCTGCGCCGTTTCCGCCTGCCCAGATGTTCGCGCATCGATTAAGACCCCAGAGGATTCTTCGAGCTCGTACCGAGTCCCGCGGGAGTGCCTGCATTGTTTCCCACAGGACTTCCAGGTCAAGAAATAGCTGCCAGTATTCCTGCTGTAGAATCGCGAGTTCAGCCTGAACGAGCGTGTAGGTATCGTTTCGTTTGTTTGGATGGTACCGGTTGGCCGAGGCCTCGAGCATGAGCGAAACCTCCGTCCCGGATTTCGCCGATTCGAAAAGCGGCACACGTCGTTTCAACCAGTTAAACGAGGAATCCGGATCCGGTGCCGTAATCCCCTGCAGCGGCTTGCCGCCACGGTAAACACACCCTTCCGATTGAACATTTAAGAGGGCTACAACATTTTTGCCGGAGAACTCCGCCGGAACGACTCCACTTAACTTGAACCAGGCATATGTCCATGGGTTACCCCAGGTTTCACCAACCACGATTGGAGAATAGCCAGCAGATTCCGCATCGGCTTGAGAAAAGGGACCACGCTCCATTCGGGATACCGAACATGAGAGCGCAGACCGTTGACTCCCATACCGCAATGCTTCGACATCGCGTATAAACCGACGAACACGAGCTCTGTATACTGGTTCATTTCTCATGGTGGTCGCTGTCCAGGGACTCGATTCCAATGCCCATGCCGGGTGCGTTGTTCTCTCCACGCATGTGCGGCGCCTCCATTGCCCTCCCTTTCAGATCAAACGCTGCATTGGCCCGCTTTCCACGGTGTCCCGGAAAGGAAATTATCTTACTTCTTTCTCGAGAAAAAAAAAGTCTTCCGCTTTTGATTTCGCTTTTTTTTACCGCCGCCGGTCCCCATCCGACCAGCTCCTCAACAGTCACTGCCAGCGACTCAGCAATTCGCTGGTTATAGCCCGGTCCAGGATGACAACAAACGTAATCTCCCTCTTCGAATGCAGGGTACGTCACCAAAGCCAGATCATTCGCACCCTGGCTTTTCTCCGTGTCGTAGATGCGTTCAATGGCATGAGTGACACTGTCAACGCTTCCACATGGGTCATAGGGAGCTACGAGGATAAGCTTGGCCCCACTGTAAGTTGCTCTGAGTGTATCGAGGAAGGAGTGATAGGCAGTAGAGAAGGTGTCCGGGTGAACTGGCCGGCGCCATTTGTGTCCATTGAACGTAGCCTGGCGGCTTTCCGCAAAATCATTGGTTCCCAGATTAATGACGACAAGATCGGGAATCCACGACGAATGATTCCATTCTGGTTCGGGCAACGAAGTCACTGTGCGGTTGAAATATTCCGGCATGGCTGTGTCCGAAATCATTTCTGTGTCACTGTGGTTATGCACCAGCCCTTTCCCCGAAACGGCAGTCATCACTGCCTGTGTGTTGAAAAACCGGGATGTGATTGCGGCAAACGAAGCATAAACATTGTTATTGTAAACGTTTTTATCTTGCCATCCTTCAGCACCGACGGCAAGAGCATTGGTGTGAGAATCTCCTATAAATTCGATTTTTCTCTGAGGCAGCGCGGGAGCGGCTGCAAGCGCGTTGCCCTCGGGCAAGATAAAGCCTTTGAAAAGCACCGGGCTGGATTTCGATTCACTGCGTTTATAGAGGATCAGGTCATGGATACCATCACTCAATCCGCTGACCAACTGATGCGTGTCCTTGTCTGCAAATACCGCAATGCTATCCACCAGGACCCCGTCGATGATCACATTGTATGCACTTGAATCCGCAGTCTCATCGATAATTGCCGAACAGGCTGTTCCCTCAAAACGCGCGCGAACCTGGGTACCGGCCCAGCTCATTTTTACCGCATTTTCGTTCGACCGATCACAACGTCCTACGTAGACGATTCTCGAATCGGAGGGAGAAACGAAATCAGCTAAAACCGTAACAGATAGAATTTTTACTGCAATAGCCACAGCGGGCAGCAATCGATACAGCATGTACAGCTCTCCTTTCTTGTTATCCTCAAAATACAGCAAGGAAGGTTATAATGGGAATGCCCCGGCGATAATTCATCCACTCAGCAGAGCAGCATAGCATCACCGTAGCTGAAAAAACGGTACCGTTCCTTGACAGCCGTATTGTAAGCGCGAAGTATCTGTTCACGATCCGCAAATGCACTCACCAGCATAAGCAGCGTCGAACGGGGAAGATGAAAGTTGGTGAGAAGGCAATCGATCACCTTGAATTGATATCCGGGGAGGATCAGCAGGCGGGTGGATCCCTGTCCCGGCCTTAGCTTTCCATGCTCCGTGACCACGTGCTCCAGAACGCGCACCACCGTAGTACCCACGGCGATAACCCTGCTGCCGCGGCGTTTTGCTTCGGAAATGGCTCTCACCGTTTCCTCTGGGAGCTCAAATGACTCCTCATGCATCGGGTGCGACGTCGGATTCTCTTCGGTAACCGGTTTGAATGTTCCCATTCCGACGTGCAGGGTTACAAAACAATGGCCGATTCCTTTCTGCTCGAGATTTCCAAGCAGCTCAGGGGTAAAATGGAGTCCGGCGGTAGGGGCGGCAACGGCCCCGGGCTTGTTCGCATATACCGTTTGATACCGGTTCCGGTCTTCCGGCTGTTCCGGTCTTTGCATATACGGAGGAAGAGGCACCGCTCCGATCTGCTCGAGTATATCTACGATTGTGCCGTCTCCACTTTCGAGACTGACCGTCACCGATGTAGAATCAGGCGGAACATCGAGAATACGGAATGAAACATCGGGCTTGCTTTCGGCATGCAAAAGGATGTCGGCAGAGAGCCTTCTTCTTGGCTTGGCCATTGCTTCCCATGAGCCATTCGAAAGTGGTCGCACGAAAAAAAGCTCTATGCGAGCCCCGGTCGGTTTTCTGCAGAACACTCGTGCCGGAATCACCTTGGCATCGTTGAGGACCAGAAGATCGCCCTCTTTGAGCAGGGAAGGCAGCTGGTGGAATACGTGATGGTGGACTGAACCACCATTTCTGTCGACCCGCATCAGGCGGCTTTCATCCCGTCTGGCTGCAGGTGTCTGAGCTATCAGCTCGGGAGGTAACTCGTAGGAAAAATCGGAAGTGCGCACATTATTGTCCTTATCCCTGATCGCGAATAAATGAGACGAACGTTTCCGCCTGATCGTATTCGAGCAGAAACTCCGCACTCAACTCTTCAAGCATCGAGGCATCCAGGGCAACATCGTTTTCTTCGAATAATGTCCACATTCTCTCATCGAGTTCTTTAACCTCGGCACGCCCTGAATTGCCAATGCCATTATAGTGACAAAGATAATTAGCTGCGCCAATCAGCCCAATAAAGGCAGGCTCCTGCGGTGCATCCCAGGGGCAATGGTGGTAATGGATTGTGTCGACAATAATCGAAGGAAGGCGCCATTTCTCCGCCAGCCACCCGCCTATCCGCGAATGCCCGGTTCCCAACACTTCTCTCTCGGCAGCATCGAGGTCCATTTTTTTCTCCGCCACCCGGGACATGACCTGCGTGAAATCCTCGTGCGCATACTGATTGACGATAATCTTCCCAAGATCATGCAGAAGGCCGGCAACAAATGCCTCTCCTACCAACCGACGGTAGTACTTTCTGGCGAGCATTCGTGCTCCCACACCGCAAGCGATTGAATGCTCCCAGAACTGCGAAACATCAAACCGCCGATCCGCCTCGGAATTCCTGAAAACATCGAGAACCGACAGAGAGAGCCCCATTTCCTTGACACTATTGAACCCGAGGATTACAATCGCCATATTTACCGTAGAAATCTCGCGCGAGAATCCGTAGTAGGCCGAATTGGCCAACTTCAGTATGCGGGCAGTAAGTGCCTGGTCGGTCGAAATCAGACGTGCAAGCGATGCCGCTGAGGTCTTCGGGTTATCAACCATCTCGATCATCTTGGAGACAACCGTTGGAAGTGTCGGGAGCGTCAGAACGCTCTCGGTTATCCGCTTGATCCGGTTTGCCGCGGTTTCATTCTTATGAGAAGGTATCATTGGTTTTGGTGGATTTGACATGCAGGGTATATCGATGCACGCTTTACGCGTCGACATCGACAAACCGACCGCCATCGGGCCGGGGACCTCTCATGGATTTCTTTTTCTTGTTTCGGGAGCTTTTTTTTTCGTGTCGCGGATTCTGTTTTTCACGCCGGTCCCTGGGATCGATTGTCTTTTCCTGCGACTGTTCAGGCTCCACAGCAGTCTGTGCCCGGCGCTGAGCTTCCTCGCGGGCCTTCAGGATATTGCTTTCCTGATCGATCATCGGGGCGCGATGCCCATCCTGCTGGTGACGCTCAAGTTGCGTGAGGTTGCTCACCGAAGCATTGAAATCGACAATCCTCATAACCGATCACCTCCACCAGGAAGACACCGCAATCAGGCATTGATACGCTGTAACAGGCGAGCGCGAAGCTTCAGTATTGCCTTGGAGTGAATCTGACTCACTCGCGATTCGGAGATCTCAAGCACAACCCCTATTTCTTTCAACGTCAACTCCTCATAATGATACAAGGCAACCACCAGTCGCGCTTTGTCCGGTAAGCTCGTGATAGCGTCTTTCAAGATCGTCTTCAGCTCCTCGAAACCGAGAGCTTTCAACGGATTCTCACTGCCTGGATCTTCAATTGTTTCGATCAGCTTTATCTGCTTGGAATCTCCCCCCCTGTCCGGCATCGATTCTTCAAGTGACAGGATTGTAGTAGGAGTTATCTCCGCGAGAAGCTCTTCGTATTCACGAGGAGTGATATCCAGTTCAGCACATACTTCGTCATCGTAGGGTGCCCTGCCAAGCTCATTTTCGAGCTTACCGTGTGCTCGCTGCACTTCACGATACTTCTGTCGAATCGATCGAGGCACCCAGTCCATAGACCGGAGTTCATCCAGGATCGCTCCGCGAATTTTGTGCCCCGCATAGGTCTCGAATTTGAACCCGCGGCCAGGATCGAAGGTTTCCACCGCCCGGATAAGCCCGAGTACTCCCGCACTGGTAAGATCATCGCGATCAACGGTTTTGGGCAGGTTAACTGCTACCCGCGAAGCAATATACTTCACCAGATGGGCATATTCCACAAGCAGCTTGTCTTTAGCTACTTTCGATCCGGTTTCCTTGAATTCTTTCCACACGCTCTCGAGGTTGGACATGCAAGCCCCTTCTATACATTCCAAAGCGGACTCTCAACAATACTGCTTATTTTGTCTCATACACTATTGTGCCGTTCACGCTGCCTGATATGCAATCATGTCGTGGCTTTTAAGCCCCGGATATTGAGCCGATTACGATGATTCCTGCGTTGATGAAGTCGACTCGTCGGTTACCTGCACTTCAGCAGGCTCTATGCTCATACTCTTCTTCTGCTCACGAAGGCGCTGCGACAATCCTTCGTCGAGAATATCAATGGTTTTCAGCTCGATGTCCTCTATGATTCCCTTGAACAGAATATCGGCAAGTATGAATGCCCCTATCCAGATGAGCATCGATAGTCCGAAGGCTTTTATGAAGGATATCAACACGATATCCGGATTGAACAGATCGTGGGGATCCAGACCCATAAAAAAAATCACGAAAAAGCAGAGCATCGCCACAATCCGCGCGCATCGTTTAATCCATAAAATCATTGCGTCCTTCTCCTGAACCCGTGACCGCAACCGTGCCTCATCCTATCCACCAATCTTCGCAAAGACTCTGGAAAAAAATCCCTGATTCGAAACAGCAGGAATCCCGCAGATTTTCCGCGCACACCCTGCAAGTCTGACCGAGAAAGTCGAATTGGGTTTTTCGACGGTAATAAGCTTCTGGCGCCGTACCATTCGTGGTATATCCCTGTCTGAGGGCAAAATACCTGCGCAATTCAGTTTTCTCTTGAGAAATCTCGAAGAAAGTGTGTTTAGCCGGTCGAAAGCTTCCATTCCTTCCGTATCGGAATTGGCCATGTTCACGAGGACCTCGATCGATTCGGCTCCTCGCTCATGCAAGACCTTCACCATGGCATAGGCATCGGCAAGCGATGTCGGCTCGGGTGTCATAACACAGAGGCTACGGTCCGCCAGCGAAGCGAATCCGCTCGCGGCTGTACCTATCCCGGCACTGGTGTCAATCACCATGAGATCATACTGTTGCTGCAGCGGTATCAGGCTCCGCTTGAGAATTTCCAGCTGCAAAGGATCTGCATTCGCCAGTTTCTCCATACCCGATGCGCCCGGAATGATCCTGACTCCCCCGGGTCCTTCACATATAATCTCATCAATCGAGCATTCCTGCGATACCACATGCGACAAATTTTTCTGTGGGGCGAGCCCAAGCAGGATATGCACATTGGCCAGCCCGAGGTCACCATCGAAAAGCAGTACCTTCTTCTTGAGCAGGGACAAGGCCACACTGAGCATCAGGGCAATATTTGTTTTTCCAACTCCACCCTTTCCGCTCGAAACGGATATGGTGCGAAGTTTCCCGCGAACTGATTCCGCTTCCATTCGGGGTTTACCAGCCGAGTTTCCCCCCCCGGAGCCGGCACTTCTCATGATCTCCCGTAAACGCTGCGCCTGATCGATCACCTCTCGACCCCTTCCCACAGGCGCTGCACGAACCGTGCCGCATGCGCCACTTCGATATCATCCGGCACGCTTTGGCCCGTGGCGAAATACGATACCGGAATGCCGGTTTCTGCAACAGTGTTCAGGATATTTCCCAGCCGTACCGTTTCGTCGAGTTTCGTAAAAAGCAACCTGTTTACTCCTGCGGTACGGTATCGCTTGATGATATCGTTGAGGTCCGAGTCTTTGGTGGTAGCACTCAGGACCAGGTGTGTCTGATCCGGCTGCATCTGGTGAAGCATTTCCCGCAGTTCATCCATGTGCTCCCGGTTTTTCTGACTCCGGCCGGCAGTGTCGATCAAAACGATATCATCGTTATGACAGGCAGAACGAGCCATGCGCACTTCATTGGGCGAAAACACTACCTGTAAACCAACTCCTACGATATCGGCAAACGTCCGAATTTGTTCGATCGCAGCAATACGGTATGTATCGGATGTTATAATCGAGACCGACATTCCCTTATTGGCAACGAAATGAGCGGCAAGCTTTGCCAGTGTCGTTGTTTTCCCGGCACCGGTCGGCCCGACAAATGCAACGGTCAAAGGCCCATCGGAGCGGGGGCGCAACGGGCCGGTTACCGGAAACGATGCAGCAAGGGCTGCGGAGAAGGTCTCGTCGATTGTAGTTCCAGCACTTTCATAGCTTTCCCGAACTTCGTTGATAAGGTTTTTTGCGACCTGCGGCTTAACTTCGGACTCGGTCAGTTTAGTGTAAAGGAGCTCCCACCCCCCCACCAGCTCTCCACTGACCTCCTGTTTTCCTCCTCCCGAGACCACCGAACGTACCATGGCCTTGAGTTCATTGAGTTCACGTCGGAGTTCGAAAATCGATGTATCACGGCTTCTGTCTGCCGTGGCCACTTCCTCCGTGCGTTCCGGTTGCGTCTGCCCAATCGGACGAACCGGTACCGGAGGAGCTTCGGGCACCGGCGGTCTTTTCGATTGGTGATGCGGATGGTTGTACACTCCAGCTTCGGCCATTTTCAGCGGATCGAACGTCTGCGTCTTCTTCGGTCCTCCGTCGTCGATTCCCGCAGTCACTTCGATATCGCTCTTACCACCCAGCGATAAAAATCCGTTGGATACCCGTTCGGTTTTCAGGATCACGGCATCTTCGCCAAGTTCCTGTCGAATCAGCATCAGCGCTTCTCGCATGCTGCCTGCCCTGAATTTTTTTATTCTCACAAATCCCCAATCCTTCGATATATTCTTAATTTGGTTAATTACTGTAACTCACCATTATTCCGCTCGAGGCTGATCATGCCGGCCGATCGTATCTCGATACCGGGCACTATCTCATTATACGAAAGTACCACGACATCGGGGAAACTGGTTTCGGCAAGTCTCTTGAGCTGGGAGCGAATCGTGGGCGAACATATCACAATTGGAATTTCGCCGCGTTTCTTGGCCTCTTCCGTCTCCCCTCCAAGGGCTTCCATAATCTTCCCGACATCCCCAGGTGCCACCGACAATCGAAAACCGGTATCTGTCTCCTGCAATGAAGACTCCAGCCGCGCCTCGAGATCCGGGTCCATAGCGATAACCGGTATCACATTCGACTCATCCTTGAACATCTCGCATATTTGCGGAGCAAGTGCGTTACGGACATATTCGGTGAGTATTTCCGGGTTTTTGTTCCGTGGAGCTACATTGGCGAGCGTTTCCAGAATTATCAGCAGATCACGTATCGGTACCTGTTCCCGGAGAAGGTTCTGGAGCACGCGATGAATCTCTCCGATTGTCAGAACGTTCGGTACAAGTTCGCTCACCACAGTGGAATGCGTTTCCTTGATGTTATCAATGAGGCTCTGAACGTCCTGGCGGGTCAGGAGGTCATCGGCATGGCGTTTAATCACCTCTGTCAGGTGTGTTGCCAGTACAGCCGGCAGTTCAACGACTGTGTAGCCAGCAAGTTCAGCCGACTCACGTTGACTCTCGGTTATCCAGAGTGCCGGGAGCCCAAATGCCGGTTCAACGGTTTCTACACCTCTGATCTTCTTTGTCGCCGTTCCAGGATCCATTGCCAAATACGAGCCACTCATCAGCTCCCCGCTCCCGACTTCGAGGGTACGAATCCTGACCCGGTATTCGTTTGGCTTGAGCTGAATGTTATCTCGGATCCGTATCGGAGGAATAATCACTCCCAACTGCGAGGCGAGCTGCCGACGGATCATGGTGATACGATCGAGTAGATCTCCCCCCTGGGATTTATCGACCAGCGGAATCATTCCATACCCTATCTCCAGTTCCATCGGATCGACATGCAGATAGTCTTCCACCCGCTCTTCGGCAGGCCTGGAAGGTGCTTCGGCCTCTTGGGCTTCAACGACCTCACGCTGCCTGGCCTGGGCGCCGGAAATGTATGCTCCACCCAGAGAGGCCACTCCCAGCGTAATAAATGGAAGCTTGGGGAACCCCGGGACCGCAGCGAAGAACAACATGATGCCGCCCGTGACCGCAAGGACCTTCGGATTCGCAAACAGCTGCGTCCCGAGTTCTTCGCCGAGGTTGGTTTCCGATGCAGCGCGGCTGACAAGAAGGCCCGCACCAGTGGAAATCATCAGCGCGGGGATCTGACTCACCAGTCCGTCACCGATCGATAACATGGTAAAGGTTTGCACCGCTTCTCGCCAGTCGTAGCCAAGCATAACCATACCGACGATGAACCCGCCGATAACATTGACGATTGTTATGATGATTCCGGCAACCGCATCTCCCCGAACGAACTTCGACGCACCATCCATTGCTCCGTAGAATTCCGCTTCCTTCCCGATTTTTTCACGCCGCTGCCGCGCAACGTCTTCGGTGATAAGTCCGGCGTTCAAGTCTGCATCGATCGCCATCTGCTTTCCCGGCATGGCATCCAAAGTGAACCGCGCCGCGACTTCGGCAATGCGGCCGGCACCCTTGGTGATCACGACAAACTGGATAATGACAATGATAATGAAAATGATTACGCCGACGACGACATTACCCTTGGTCACAAAGTTTCCAAATACTTCGATGACCTTTCCGGCTTCTGCCGATCCCAGGATGAGTCGTGTGGTGGCAACATTGAGCGCAAGTCGAAACAATGTCACCGTAAGGAGAAGTGAAGGGAATACCGAAAACTCCAGAGGCTCCCGGTTGTACATAGTCGAAAGAAGGATTATCAGCGAAACACACAGGTTCAATGACAGGAGAAGATCGATTATCTGCGTCGGGATAGGCAGGATCATCACCACGATGATCGATACCACTCCCATTACGATCAGGAGATCTCGCCGCTTGAGGATTTTCTGCACAAGCGGCTTGTTCAGGCCAATGCTGAGTGTATCTGCTACGCTCATGTTATTCCTTCACCGAAAACTTCAGCTGTGATTCTGCCCGACGTCCTTTGCGGTCCTCCACAATGCAGGTTACATCGAGCGTGCTGTCACAGCTAATCACGACACTTTTCCCCGGGTGCGTTGAATCGTTGTACGCCCAGGCGTAAGAAACCACATCACCCGCTACTTCATCCGGATCTGAGCCAAACGCGGTAACTACCACCTTTTCATTGCGGCTTGCCTCGTACACGGGAACATCAGAAAGTGAGGTCACGACAATCTCCCTGGAACTCCCGCTCAGCTCAACGCTGTCGATCACCGGCATGTGGTTTTTCAGGGCCATCACCACATTATTTACACGTTCAAGACTGTCCTCATCCCAGGCGTGGATGGTTATAGTATCCCGAAACTCAACCGTATCCTCGAAAAGCCCCTCGGGAGGGATATAGACAAAATCCGGCTCCTGACTTTCGAGCCTTCCCCGTGTTGTCGAGGTCACCCGGAACGTCCAGGAGGCCGAGTCCCAGCTATCCGGGTCATGAACCCAGGCGCGTAGAGAAACTGTGTCCTGAGCATCAAAGGGGACAACAGTGTAAGCATCGGCTGCATACCGGGTGCTATCGGTTCCGATACTGTCGATGCTTGGAGACCGGTTTACCACTCCAGCCATCAGTGCAATACTCGTACTCACCGATTCCCCGAGCGGGTCGCGTGCAACGATATCGATGGTATCGAGAAAGTAGAGTGTGTCTTTTACGACTGAATTGCATCCGCTCCCTGCGCACTCAAATTCTGCTTCATTCCCCGATGCCGACAATGCTCCCTCGCCACGGTTGCTCCACTCATAGACAAGTGTTCCGGTATTGTCCGGATCTTTAGCGTATGCTTGCACAGTAAGAGAGCTGATCAGTGTATCCCGGTGTGCAATCATCGTCGGCGCGGTCGTATATCGAATACTGTCGATTACAATGCTCTCAAACCGCGGTGCTTTGTTTGCCCGGCGGTTAGAGATGATAATCTTCTGACGGATACTCGCCCCCTTGGGGTCATACACATGCACAAATACCGTGTCGACAAACCCTCCCGTTGGAGTAACATAGCTGCTGCTGATACCGGTAGAAGGTGACGGTTCGACCCGGTGTCCCGACCATCCGACATTCACGCGTGCACCATCATCCTGATCACTCACCCTGACGGTCAATGTACACGTCTCCGCCGAATCGACTTCGTAGGAAATGGGCTTGCCGGTAAATGGGTACTCATTGCGGTTTACCGTTATCGAATGGAGTACTGGAGCAATATTCTCGACGTACACCCTGACGGTATTACTCCGAAGCAGCCCACTTCGTGCCTCGACATGGATGGAATCATACGCTCTGCCCGTCGAATCTGATACAGCCGGCTTTTCGGTCCAGTACACTTCCGTTTCAACTTCTGAGACCGTACCTCGTGCCGAAAGCAGCGGATCCCGCACGAACTTTGCCTGACCAAGTGACCAGGAGATTTCATCCATGGTGATGCTGTCTTCCGGATTCAATATCTCCAGAATGACAGTCGTGGGAGTACCGCGAAAAACCGCTTCGGTCGTTCCCGTTCTACCCAGGCTTAGGCGTATCGGGTACGGAAACGTATCCGGCTCTACCGGTGTTTGCGCACAAAACGGGTAGACGCCCAGCCCCATCACAGCGATCGCACAGAGAAGGATGTATCGGGTCTTTGAATCTCTCATGCCGCATTCCTGTTCTTCAGCCGATACACATAGGCAAGAATCTCCGCCACGGCCGAGAAAAACTCCATCGGGATATCATCCCCGGGTTCAACCTGTTCGTACATGGCACGAGCCAACGGTTTATCTTCGACGATAGGGATACCGTTTTCCTTGGCCATGGTTTTTATTCGCTCGGCAATCAGCCTTTTTCCTTTTGCAAGTACCTTCGGGGTATCCATCTCTGTTGCTTCGTAGCGAATCGCTATAGCAATGTAGGTCGGATTGGTGACAACGACCGTAGCTTGCGGCACTTCCTGCATCATCCTTCGCCTCAGCATTTCCCGTTGTACCGTGCGAATCCGCCCTTTCATCTGCGGATCACCTTCCATCTGTTTGCGCTCTTCTTTCACTTCTTCTTTTGTCATTTTCAAGTTCTTTTCGTAGTCATATCTCTGATATGCATAATCAAGGATCGCCAGTACGATCAGCAGCAACGCTATTCGGAGAATCAAGCGCGAAGAAAGCTCGGTCACGTACGTCCAGATCGCGCCTACCGGCATGTCTGTAAGCTGCAGCATTCGTTCGAAATCACCGCTTATGACCTGATAGGCTATAAAAGCGATAATAACGATCTTCATGATACTCTTTGCCGTCTCGACCAGTGACTTTACCGAAAAGAGTCTTCCAAAACCTGAGATGGGGTTGATTTTGCTCAGCTTGGGCATAAGCGGTTTGAGCGTGAAAAGTAACCCCACCTGAAAGTAATTGGCCACCAGCCCAATCAGGAGCAGTGTGGCCATGATCGGCCCGACAACCATCCCGGTGGTCTTCATGGCATGGCCGAACAGATCGACATATGCCCCCAGGCTCCGAGGCGGATCTGATATCAGTCCGAAAAAAAAGGTAATCACGTCGGACATTTTTTCAAACATCCAGCTGCCCCAGATTTTCAACACCGTATAGGAGCCCAGAAGAACAAGTACCGTGTTCACTTCCGTGCTCTTTGCGACGGTGCCTTTGCTGCGCGAGTCCGATCGTTTCTTATCGGTTGGCGCTTCGGTCCTTTCCTGAAAATCATCGGGCATGTACCTGATGCCTCCTCAGCGGTACCACAGAATCTTTATGTTTCAGAAACGCGATCACCGGATTTCTAAGCCATCATGTAGAGAAGCTTCCAGATATCGGCAACCAGTGCTTCCATTATCTTCCGAAACGTCGAGAACAACAATGGGAACACAACAGCAGTGGTTCCCAATCCAAGAAGTATCTGCATGGGCAGACCGACAAAGAACACATTGATTTGCGGAACAGTCCGCACAATGAGCCCCATTGCCAGATAAGAGATAAACAGAGTGACATACACCGGAGCGGCCAGCCGCAGGGCTGAGACGAATATACCGGCCGATATGCTGGTTAAATGGTATCCAACCCGTCCCCCCGGATACAGCACTCCGCTCAGGGGGACCAGTTCAAAACTTTTCTGTATTGCCAGAAGAAAAAAGTAGTGCCCGTTGATCAGAAGAAAGAAGATCGTGAAAACCAGCACTAACAGCTGTCCCATACTCGTAACCTGAGCGTTTGTGAATGGGTCAACCAGCCGCACAAAGGCAAATCCCATTCGCTGGTCGATCAGGTGTCCGGCGAACTGCACCGCCACGAACAGAAACGAGGAGACAAAACCCATGAGTATACCTACAAACAGCTCCTTTACAATCATTACTACAAACCCACCCCAGGTAAAAGGCAGACTCTGGGTTTCCGGAAGAGGTATGACCGGGAAAAGCACCACAGTCAATATGAGCGAAAACGCCACCTTCAGCTGAGCGGGAATATTCTGGGATCCGAATACCGGCAGAAGCGCCATGACAGCCGTTATTCGTACGAATATCAGCAGAAAGAACTGAATATGTTCCAATGTGACGATTGGTGAATTCATTGCTATCCTGCAATTGTGGGGATCATATCGAACAGCTGTCTCGTGAAATCCATTACACGAATGACCATCCACGGCAATAGTGCCATAAGCATTCCCACCATGACCAGAATTTTTGGTATGAATGTCAAGGTCATTTCATGAATCTGCGTGACGGCCTGGAACACTCCCACCGTCAGACCAACCACCAGTCCAGCCAGAAGCATCGGGGCCGAGATCACCAGAACCATCAAGATCGCATTTCTACCAACATCGATCGCTACTGCCGGTTCCATCGTTTTTTCCTTTGCGATTCCTCGTTAGAAGAACGATAAGACAAGCTGCCTGACCAATAAATGCCATCCATCCACAAGCACGAACAGTACAATTTTGAACGGCATGGAAATCATAATTGGCGGAAGCATCATCATACCCATCGATAGCAGCACACTGGCTACAATCATATCGATTACCAGGAATGGAATAAAGAGAACGAACCCGATAATAAAGGCTGTCTTGAGTTCACTGGTAATGAAGGCCGGCACGATTACCGCCATGGAGAGGTCATCGATCGTCCGTGGCGCAGGTGATTTTGACATCCGGACGAAAAGCGCCACATCTTTTTCACTCACTTGCTTGAGCATGAACTGACGCACTGGTTTTGTAGCACGGTCAAGCGCTTCATTCCACGATATTTCTTCTGCCATATAGGGCTGCAGCGCAGTGTCATTGACCTCCGTTATCACCGGCATCATGACAAAAATAGTCAAGAAAAGAGCCAGTCCGACCAGCACCTGATCGGGCGGCATAGTCTGTGTTCCAATAGCTCTCCGAAGAAAGCTGAAAACGATGACCATTCGAATAAAGGAAGTGGCCATCATAAGAATCGAGGGAGCAAGGGCAAGCACAGTGATCAGAAAGAGCATCTGCAGTGCCACAGAGACATCGGCTGGGTTTTCTGTATCCGCAACGGACAACGTCAGCTTCGGCAGAACCTGCGCCCCGATCGGGACAGCGAACAAAACCAGTCCCGTTGCCATCGACGCGATTTTGTTGAAACACAGAATTCCGCTCAAGTTACAGCGGGTCCGTGCCGATAACGATAATGAGGACATGCATCTTCTCGTATTGGTGAAAGACTATTTTTTCAGACGGTTCAGAAAAACGTTCATCGCATCCTTGAATTTTGTCACGGATACGACTCCCTTGGTTGACGCAACCAACTCAACGGCTTTGTCCCCCTCGATTCGTTCCAATACAGTTATGTTCGTTGCTGTTTGGCCCAAAACGTACACAGCATCGCCGACACGAACCAGAGTAACGGATCGGTTCTGACCCAACGGAAGCTGTTCCAGCAGATCCATGGAGCCGCCACCTATCTTTGAACTCCCGGCCAGCCCTCCCCTGCGAAGCATCCATGCAATCACGACGATCAGCACAATGATAACGGCAAGATAGCCGGTAATCCGCAAAATGAGAAGTAGTAGGCTTTCCTCTTCTTGTTCCTGGCTTTCCTGCGTTTGTGTCTCGGGGGTGTTCTGTTGGCCGCCACCGTTTTCCGATGAACGGAGTTCCTTCTGCAGCTTACCCATATCAAACGAATCGCTTCTCTCTTGCCCCAAAGCCGATCCGGCAAATACACTCAGAAACAGGAGTATCACTACGGAACGCCAACGCATCATTGCAGACTCCTGATCCTGTCTTCGGCGGAAACCAGTGAAACGATTCTTATACCAAAGTTTTCATCTACCACAACTACTTCACCACGCGCGACCACTTTCCCATTTACTACCAGGTCTACCGGTTCGCCGGCCATGCGATCGAGTTCAACCACTGCCCCGGGCGCCAGATCCAGAATACGCTTTATAGAAAGATTGGCCGTGCCCAGCTCGATACTAACATCGAGATCGACATCCAGCAGCATGTCCACGTTCTCTTTTGGCCCAGGAAGCCCATCGGAGACGGATAGTGAAGATTCGCTGAAACTGTCTGAGGAAGCCGGAACATTCGACACGACACCCGCCAGATCATTCATTTCATCTTCGCTCAGCCCTATACCCGAGCCGCTGTCCTCACTCATCAGGTCTTCATCTGAGTCTTGTCCTGCCCCGGGAGCTGCCGAACAAAGTGCCTTGGCCACCTCTGTCGAGCAAAGCAACGCCATGTAAGAATCCTCTATACCTTCCACTGACATGCGAAGAATTCCCATTTGGGAGGATTCCATGTCGATACCCGGTTGTGCCAGACTGAATTCATCGACTGTGATGTTCCCGACAGACGCAGATTCCGAAAGGCGCTCGTTTATTCCTGCAGTAAAGGCTCCCAGAATCTGATTCACCAGCTCCGATATCGCGTCCTTATGGTCGTCGGTGTAGGCGGCAGTGCCATCACCAAGCATCATGAGATCGGAGAGAACCGCAACATCCTTTTTTGTAAAAACCGCAATAAGCGGTCCCTCGATTCCTCCGGTCATTGGAGCATTCACCGCAAGCAATTCCCCATCGACTTTCGATGCGACCTGTGCCCCGTCGGCCTTGCTGCTTGTTTCGACCGAGAAACTGATAGTTCGATTCAGGACTGTGGAGAGAACGCTTTTGGCCTTATCACCAAACAACTCGAATCCCTGCGTGAGCGCACCGTAGTTTATCTCTCCTGAACCCTCCGCACCACCCTGGCCCTCACCCTGGTTATCACCGGCACCGGAGCTGTCGGAAGTCGGACCGGACTGCTGGAGCAGATCGTCGACCTGATCTTGAGAAAGAAAATCATCACTCATCGCTACCCGGTACCTCCTTCTCGGTTATACGGGTAATCTTGACAGCCTTTTTACGGCCGATTACACCCGACTTTCCGGCGAGTTTGGTCTTGTTTCCTACACGGACAATCAAATCACTGTTTGCGGGTTTATCAAGACAGAGGATATCCCCGCAGTGTAACTGCAGGTAATCGCGAATAGAAAGTTTTGTCTGTCCCACAAGCACTCTGAGCGGAAGGTCAAGCGATCCGATCTCGTGTTCAACCATGCTTCGCGTCTCGGGAGTGCTCGTACTTTGTGAAGACATCCAGGACTCGCCCGAAAGCTTGTTAATAACACTTTCCAGCACCATATACGGGAAGCACAAACTCATCAATCCCGATGCATTCTGCATACGTACTTCCAGGGAGATGAGTATGACCGTCTCTCCCGGAGGCGCGATTTGGACAAACTGTGGATTGGTTTCGTATGTTTCGATCCGTGGACTGAAAACCCCGATATGCTCCCATACTTCTCGAAGGTCATTGAGGCTCCGCTCCACGATACGGCGAATAACGTTTTCTTCGATGAGCGTCAGTTCCCGGTTCTGTTCCGATGGTCTGCCTTGCCCGCCGAAAAGCCGGTCGATAATGAAAAATACCAGCGATGGATTGATCTCGATAATGGCAGTACCCTCGAGCGGTTCCATTTTGAATACGTAAATACAACTCGGATTCGAAATTGACATAATAAATTCAGAATACGTAAGTTGATCAACGCTCACCAGTTCAATTTCAACAAATGTCCTGAGGAAGTTAGTCAGCGAGGTCGAGAATTGCCGTGCATATCCCTCGTGCAGATTCTGCAGGGTCCGCATCTGGTCCTTGGACACGCGATCGGGACGACGAAAGTCATACAGGGAAAGCGCCTTTTCGCCTTCCTGCGAAGTTCCTTCGCTCGCCGATGGAGCAGCATCGGTGGTTAAGCCACCAAAATCACTATCGCCGCCCGCGGAAACCGCGCTTAATAGTGCGTCAACTTCTTCCTGGGATAGTATATCACTCACGCTGGTGCGCTCCGTACAATAAAACGTTCGGCCTGATTCACGGTGGCCTCACTGCCCCGTGACTTCATGCCGTATTCACTGAATAATGAATTCATCGAGAAGAACGTCCTTAACCTGGCCAACTTTCTTCGGGAGCATCGTATTGAGACGTCGCAGATACTCCTTACGGATTTTTTCTTTGGTGTTCGGCTCATTCAGCTCCATGAGAGTCATCTGTGACAACTGATCGATCAATACGTTTTTGAACTTTGGTCGAAGCAGTTCGAGGTGCTCCATAAGCTCTTTGTTCTTCGGGTCGAATTCGAGAACCACGCCGATTTTCAGAAACCGCTGACCATCTGTCTCGGCAATGTTGACAATTGCTACAATGGGTTCCTCACTGGTCACCGTGCCCAGGGAAATGGTTGGTCTGGCTCCGGCAGTGGAAACCGTGTCGGCATGCGCTTCGGACGAAGGGCTTTCGGGTTTAGGCATAGTAAATTTCACCAGAACAAAAGCCAGAGCGACATTCAGAACGATAATCCCTGCCAGAATCGCAATGAACTGAACTCGACTCCCCTTCTGAGGCGATTCCGTCTGCTCGCCGTTTGCTTTGTTCTCTTCCTTCTTTTTGTTTTCTTCTGCCATTCTCATCCTCCTCGGACTGCTATCCCAAGCCCTTATCCTTCAGATTTTTTCTGGAGGTATTCAACGTAGATTTCAATCCGCCGGTTTTTCTGGCGGTTTGACGGGGAATCATTCGCTACCAACGGACGGAATTCCCCATAGCCGACCGCACTTAACCGCGAAGGGTCAATTCCGGCGCGATTTGCCAGGAATTTCACCACGTTCAAAGCTCGGGAGGACGACAGCTCCCAATTTGAGGGAAACGCCGCTGTGTTAATAGGAGTGTTGTCCGTATGTCCCTCAACACGAATCTCGGCCTCCGGCATATCGTTTATCACGTTACTGATCTTGTAGAGCACATCGATGAACTCCGGACGGATGGAAGCTTTTCCGACCGGAAATCCGACCGGGTCAGCCACATTTATTGCAATTCCGGTATCGGTCACCTTCACCTTGATTCCGTCTTCCAGGTTTTCCTGCTTGACGACCTTCTGGATACGACGTTTGGCGTCGACGGCCATTCGCTTATTCTGCTCATTTCCTCCCAGACGCGGTATCAGAATATCCTTATGTATCATCACCGTGGGAAACGATTCCAGAACTCCGCTGAAGGCGTTCTGAAAGGAGGACGCCGCTACCATGAATTTGGCAGGACTGATGGTCGACATCGCAAGAAGCATCACAAAGAAACAAAGCAGAAGGGTGCACATGTCTCCCCACGTCGTCATGTATTCAGGAGCGCCCCCTTTATTTTCCTTTTTCTTTTGTTTCTTGACAGCCATCGTTTTCTCGCCAGGTTTATTTCGCCCGTTCTTTCATTGCCTGCGCCCGCATGCCGGGCTCGATAAATGCTGTGAGTTTCTGTTCGACGATTCGCGGATTGTCACCCGATTGCAGCGACATTATTCCCTCGAGCATCAGTTCTTTTACCAGTGTCTCCATTGCAGAATAGCCTTTGAGCTTTTCGGCGAGCGGTATGAAAAGTGCATTGGCCAGAATAGCACCATACAGAGTTGTGATAAGAGCCACAGCCATATTGGGACCAATAGATTCGATATCGCTCATATTGCCAAGCATCAACACCAATCCTACAAGTGTTCCGATCATTCCAAATGCAGGCGCGATAGTTCCCCCGAAATCAAACAATTTGGCGCCATCTTCGTGCCGCTGCTCGATAAAGGTGATTTCGGTGGTGAGAATGTCTTTGATGAGATCCGGCTCCGTGCCATCGACCGCAAGCTGAATCCCCTTCTTCAGAAAGTCGTCCTGGATCTCAAGTGCCCGCGCTTCCAGGGCAAGTATTCCCTCCCGTCGTGCCTGCTCGGCAAAATCAACAAGTTGCTTGATCGTATCCACTGGTGTGAGCGACTTTACAAAGAATGCATTCCGGAGCACTCCGGCAGCATTGAACAGACGCCCCAGGGGAAACGCGGTAAACATCGCTCCAATCGTTCCCCCTACGGTTATTAAAACCGAATTAACATCGATGAAGGCGGCAATCTGGGATATCCCCATGCCAAACACGATCATCCCGAAGGCTACAAAAAGGCCGGTAAGGGTGGCTATATCCATAGTTCCTAATCTCTCAGGGGCTGCAACATGTTACTCCCGACAGAACCCGCATATCGGTCTATCCGTTCTCGCCCGCTTTTTTCTGCACGACCTGCAACGTTTGATGACAGAGTTGTTTGTATTTAATGACCTTCCGTACGATATCATCCACCGAGTTCTGCACCATCACCTTTTTCCCGGTAGTAAGTGCAATCACCGTATCGGGTGTCGATTCGAGTGACTCGATAAAATCGGCATTCAGCACAAATTCCTGGTTATTCAAGCGCCGTAGAGCGATCATAGTTCCTAAGCTTTGAAAAGAGGGTATGATTCGTGCAGGCACAGATCCTGTCGTGGCCCGATGGAGAAAGGTATGGAGGTAACGTCCACGGGACGCCATCTAAACCGTTACCGAATCGATTCTTATAGATTGTATCTATCTTACTTTGTGCAGTCAACACGTTTTCTCCTTTGATTTTCAAGGAGTTTAGAGGGTTTTCCATAACAAAGTGCCCTGCCGATGCACATGAACCTGCACTGGCAGAGCACTGATCATATCAAACCCCTTTCTTTCCGTATTATCTGACCAGCTGGACCAGTTCCTGCAGGAGAGAATCACTGGTGGTGATAACTCGTGCATTCGCCTGGTACCCGCGCTGAGTTGTGATCATGCTGGTGAATTCAGAGGACAGCTCCACATTTGACATCTCCAGGGCACCCGGCTTTATCTTCGACGATGTTCCAAGGCCCGGCTGATGCATCACTGCCTCACCGGAGTTATTGGAAACGGCATACATGCTGTCTCCCTTTTTGAACAAGCCGGCAGGGTTATTGAAATCTGCCACCATGATCCGAGCGACCGATTTGGTGACGCCATTGGAGTACAAACCCTGAACCTCGCCGAATTCATCCACACTGATTTCCTCGAGCTTTCCCATCGGATATCCGTCCTGATCCTTTGCGGCCGTAGTCGAAGGCGAACGGAACTGGGTAATTCCCTCGGTCGATCCCGGTGAACCGACGTTAAGGTCCATTTCAACCACATTGGAGCCATTCATAGGATCGAACCGAAACCCGGTCGAACCATCATCGAAGGTAAACGAAGCCGGTGAGCCGTCCTGCCCGAAGGTAATGCGGCCGGTGTTACCTCCGAGAACCATTTCACCACTCTCCATGTTGATTTCCCAGAGCCATTCTCCGGGTGTCCCTGAATGAGTGAAGGTCGTGGTCATAATGTGAGCATCGCCCGATTCGTCATAGACCGTAATCGATGTGGAATGCTGGCCGACATCACGAGCCTGCTGAATCTGAGTATTCACCATATTCGAAATGAACCTGGTCGGTGCAGGAGTGGTCGGATCGGCATTGCTTGCAGAAAACGATATCCCTTCAAGCGAGAACGATTCGCCGGGACGTCCCCGAACGATAATGGATCCATCGGGAACCCTGTCGTCTCCATCGGAAGCAGCATCGATTGCTACCGATGGACGATCGTATTCCGTCCCGTCGGTCGGTGGAAGATTGAACGTCTGCTGGATCATATCGAGCAGCTGCGTCATAGTTGTCCCGGCAGTGTACGTCAGTTCGCCCGGCGTAACACTGTTCCCTCCGACACTTCCGTTGATCGAGATAACGTCGCCATCCTCCAGCCCCAGCTCATTACCATTAGCATCATACAATTCACTGAGCAGATCGTTTTCATCTGCCGGCGAACGCAAGGCACCGGAATCGGCACCGCCGAGACCGATCGAGGGTCCCCATGTAAACGTGTTTGAGACAAGCGCATTGGAAATCGGCCGATTACTGGTCACGTTCAGCTGATTGACAACAGCACCCGGGGTTATGTTCACTACACCCGTTGCGTTGTCGTAGCTGACCGCTCCGGCATTAACCGGATTGATCGTCGTCAGGAGAGTCTGGATCGAAGAGACCAGGTCTGCAATGGTGGTAGTTTCACCTACCACCAGCGACTCGGTTATCTCATTTCCACCAGCATCGAGCGCCGACATCGTCAAGGTATCGTCGACCTGTAAGCCCAGATTCTGCCCGTTATTGTTGTAGAGGTCGGTGAGCAGGTCATTGTTTCCACCCGCGGTTCCATCGTTAGTGACCGCAAGAAACCTGTTGGTATGAAGAATGCTGCCCAGGGCTTCCGAGTCCGAGTCCAGATTCGAAGAATAGGAGATTTCGGTGGTTTCCTGAGCCGGTGCTTTTGATCCAAACGGAATACGAATATCGCCGATCCTGCTTCCCGGGGGGTACGATCCGTCATCGTCCGCCATCATTCCCTGCAGAACAAATCCGTTGGTTGGAGAAACAAGTCGTCCAGTATTGTCAAACTGGAGTGCTCCATTACGGCTGTAAAAATTCCCTTCACCGTTGGAATACACAAAATATGCTCTTCCCTCTACGGCAAGGTCGGTAATCTGCCCGGTGGCTTGTAAATTTCCCTGGGTGAGAATTGTGTCGATGGAGCCGACCGACATACCCAGTCCGACCTGAATCGGATTCGTACCTCCGGCGTTTCCGGGTGGCCGCGAAGAACCACGCAATAGTTGCGCCATCGATTCTTCGAATGTAACTCTGCCGGTCTTGTAGCCGGTAGTATTGACATTGGCAATATTGTTACCAATGACGTCCATAGAGACCTGGTGGTTTCGCAAACCACTAATGCCGCTGTACAGAGAACGTACCATGGATTCCTCCTGCATTTCAGCCGGCATTTCGCGAACAATCAGGGGCTGCCTCAGTCTGTCGGCACCCCACTACCTCCTGCAGATACGAGATCATAGTCCCCATCTGCAGGTCCAGTAACGTTTTAGCCCGCGATCACCGTGCTGTCGATGTTTGTAACGATGTTGTCTTTCATTGTTTTCCCATCCATGGCTGTAATTACCGTCCTGTTTGGCACATTAACGACGAATGCGAGATCAGAGAGCAGAATCAATGAATCCCGCGATCCTTTTCTTTCCGCATTCTCGACCGCTTTATCCAACTTCCCAAGGATTTCATCGGTCATAGTGATGTTGCGACTGTGTAACCTGGTCCGGGCATGAGCCGAAAAGCGGACACTTCCTTTCGCCTGATCCAGAACCTGCGCAAAGTTCGCCTTGTTTCTGGCAACCGTGCGCGGCTTTGGTGCCGCTCCAATCTGCCCTGCAGCTATGCGCTGCTGAAGATTGACTTGTTCCGGACTCATGCAGTTTCCTCCTGAACCGGTGCCGGTGCAACATCAATTATGTCACTCAACGAAACGAGTTCACCATTCATTCGCAGTTTCGTGACCCCATCCACCGTGCTGATTCCCTTCACAATCCCTTCCTCGAATGCGTAAACGCCGGGATCGCCTTTGGCCTCTTCGATTTCTATGTGGTACAGTCCTCGCTCGGCAAAGGTCGCTTCGTCGGAAATCCTTCCATCCCAGTGCACCAGGGCTTCACCATTGGTTGCCTCGACCCTGAGGGTTCTCACGGTCTGCCCGGTGCGATCCTTTATCCTCACGGTCAGCTCTTCGTTCATGCCGGCTTTCACGCGGATGTATTTCTCTTCGCCCGGCTGCGCGGCATAATAGAGCGAATCCCGACGCATACGGACCTGCTTATCCAGAAGACCAAGGATTGCCGCAGGCGAAACCTCAGAGGCTGGTTGCGAGCCACTGCCGCTGGAAACATCCATTATGTTACCGATCGACATTTCTTTTCCGCCAACCTTGATAAGCGCGCCATTTTGACTGAACCGGACTCCACCAACGACATCCTCGACGAATGCGTAGAGCGAAGGATCCTGTTCCTGACCTGCTATCTGAATCTGGTAGGTCCCAGGTTTGGCCCGTGCCCCACCTTCCGCAGTTCCGTCCCAGGTAAGCAGTGCCGAGTTCTCGCGATCCTTTCCTTCTGCAATCAAACTCTTGACCGTATTGCCCTCGGCATCGACGATGTTCACCTGAGCGGACGAATTATTCCCCAGGTGGACGCGAAGAGGCACGACTTCACCGTTACGACCTCCGAATTTCACCTGAGTCTCCCGCAGCCGCACCTCTTTTCCTATTAAAGAAACCGCCGAGGAATTCGAGATCGACTGGGCACTGTATTTCTGTGCCTCGACGGTGCCCGCGAACGCATCCTTCAGTCCCTCAACTGCCGTCTGGATATTGTTTGTACCCTCTATCGCCCGCAATTGCGCGAGCTGATTGAGGAACTCTGAATTATCCATCGGATTGAGAGGGTCCTGGAGTTTGAGTTGAGAAACAAGCAGAAGCAGGAAATCGTCCTTTTTCATCTCGTTTCCCTCGGTAGTGAAAAGCCCGCCGGTCTGACTTCCGGTAGTCGAACTCGTCGATGGATCGACCGAACCGTTTTTCACCGACGCACTCGCGCTATAGGCTCCACCGTTTTTGGGGAACAAGCTTTCCACACTTGTAGAGTAAGACATTCTGGTATCACCTCCCTCCATTATGCAAAGTATTCTACTGAATTGGTGCCATAGCGCTTGCCGGTGTCCCGCCCAAGCCCACGCCCATTTTCTTCTCCTTCGCCATCGGACGTATCGATTGTCGAATCATCGATATCGCCTTTTGTGTACACCACCTGGGTCGGATCGCCCTCATCCTGTTTTGATCCGTTGTTTACATTGACTTCGAAACCACCGGTACTGAGGTTATGCTGCTCCAATGCATCTTTGAGCTGCCCCAGGTTAGCTTCCACGATTTGTTTCACCTGTGCATTCTCTACATTGATTTTTGCAAACACAACTTCCTGGTGTATCTCGATTTTTAACCGGACCTCTCCCAGAGAATCAGGGTGCAATACCAGCCGCACCTCGTTCAATCCGGAACGTACCGCATGATGCATCTTCGACGTGAGTTGATCCATGACGCTCTGCTCGACATTTTTCATCAAGAGATCCGTCACCCGATTCCCCAGCATCGACGAGAGATTCTGCATCCCGTTTTCCTTACCAATCGCTTCCAGCACCGGCGCCAGATCCTGTTGTTCCTGAGCCGGCATCAGATCGGCAAGCGTACGCCCGAATGGAATTGACCAGTCTTTCACGAAATCGAACTTGGCCGTGCGCTCTGCAGCTTCGATATTTCCCTGAATCACATGATCCTGTCCCTTTTCTGTATCCAGTTTCAGGATTTTTCTCATGATCTGCGCATCGAAAACACTTGCACCGATCATTTGTTGCGATTGAGGCCTCCTGTCTACCATCACCCCCAGGGGAGCTTTGGCAGGTTCAGCTGCAGATTCCTGAGTGGTAAGCATTTTTGCAACCCGGGAAAGAAGCGTTCGAATCTCATCTTCTCTTGCCGTTATAAGCTCACCAAATGCCTGCTGCACCTGCGCTGCAGGCATCGATTTTGTCTCAGGATTGAACGCAGTTGCCAATCCAATTTCCAGCGGAACGTTCTGCTTCCCGGCAATTCCTTCGGCAACTTCCCTGGATACACCCAGCATCCGGAATGCTATTTCCATACGAAAGACACCGACACGAATCGCTTTTTCGGCTTCCGCTACTTCCTCACCAGACAATTCCTTGCCTGCAAGTTCGACAGCCTCACCTTCCTGCGCAGCTTGCGAAAGCAATTCGGCAATCTTGGTGAGTGCATCGACAATTTCGGAGAACTGCTCGATAATCCCGCCGTGCGGATTCTCAATCTGCAAGCCCTCCAATCCGTTCACGATATCCAGATCCAATATCTCCGACAACACCGTCAGCGATTCTCTGATCACAAGCGAGGCCTCAACGGCTACACCGCCCTGCCCCTCAACCGACTCATCGGAAGACTGCATCGGAACAGAAATCTCCGGGCTTTCTTCTCCTCTATCCTTTGCCTCGGATTTTGGAGCCTTTTCCGCTCGTTGATTTTCTTCCGCCACTTTACGCTCGGGCTTCCGAGGTACCCGTGGTTTTGCTACAGGTCCTGTTCCCTGGTTCTCACGATTTTTGGTTGTTTCCGTGGTTTTCTCCGCATTTTGCTCCACAGCCTGATTTGCCGACTTGTTCGAATCGGCAACCTCTTTGTAGACATGGGCGAAATCTCTCTCCGGTTTTCCGCGATCGTTCGCTCCTGGGCTTCGGTCCACGATTCGATCGCCGCTTTCTGCTTTTCTACCGGAAGACAGACGACTCTTCACTTGTGCAAGTCTGCCGGAATCTATCAGATCCACGATATTTGTTTGTTGTGCCATTTCCTTATCACCTCCCCTCATAGCAGTTGATTGTTCATGCATGGTTCAAACCCCCTTCTCTATTCTTTGACTGATCCGTCGTGCCTTGCCCTTGGATAGCGCCGACAGAATCTTGGCTTTCTGACGATTATCGGACATTGCCGAGAGCACTCGTGCTACCAGCAAATCATCCAGTGTTTCCAGTATCTGAGCAGCTTCCTCCGCCCGCATTGCGCCGTATACTTTTGCCAGCTGCCCCACTCGTTTTCTGCTCAGCTCATCGGTTTCTTCCACCAGCTCTTCAAGCTCCGATTTTCTTTGAGTGAGTTGTTCTTTTTTTTCTTCAAGCTCCGAATCCACAATGGCCAGTTGCTCCTGCTGGTTTGAAAGACGTTCTCGTTCACGCTTGAGCTCTTCTCGCTCCTTTTTCAGAGCATTAAAGGTTTTCGAATGAACCATCGCCAATGAGTCACGTCGTTCGGACTGGCGCATGACGGCAAGTTTCATCTCTTCTGCCGGCGTCAGCTCTTTGGGCCCGATTTGTATTCGAAGATTTCCGGTGGCATAGAGCACCGCGAAATACATGATCGGAAACGAAAGAATCATGACCAGGCCAACGGCGAGGAGATCTTTGACAGTGAGCTTCATTTTCATGGAACAATCCCTTGTGAGCGCAAAATGCAAGCAACGGAGGCGAGAGCAACGGATATGCCACGCCGGTTTTTCATGATGTCCAGAATAGATATGATATTGATTTTATTTCGGTTGCAGTCACTGTTCAAGGACGAACTTCTCGGCACCCGAACTCAGATTCATGCTGCAGATATTGCCTGGTGGCGGCACTTACTGCCCACCGGATGATCTGCCGGCTTTTCCCATTTTCCACTAAGGGAGACGTTTTGCCAGTGATAGCGCTTTCCCATAAACGCGAAAGTTAGAATCCACTCATGTGATCACTAAGAGCAGAAAAAGCTGTCCACTCCCCCCAAAGGCTCAGAAACGGCACATGGGCGGGCGTTAGCATCAAGGCATGGTTGTTGCTCACGCATAGCAGGATGCATGCTACTTATATTTTCTCATATACGGAAAACCGACACTCGAACTGAGATAGACAGATTGCTTCCCGGCAAACGGAAGTAACAATGAGGGTACAAGAAACCGCCGGAAACCCGCCTGAAGAGGTGTTTTCGGCAAACACATGGGAAGTTGCCGATGAATTCCAGAAAACCGAGCGTTCTTATTGTTGAAGACGACGAAGCAGCATTGTTTGGCTATGAGCGTTTTCTTTCCAAGTCCGGATTCCACATCCGGGCGGCATCAAATCTCGCCGAAGCGAGAAATGTTCTTCAGGGAGAACGCTTTCAGGCCATGCTGCTGGACCTCAAGCTTCCTGACGGGAACTCAATAGACTGGATACCGGATATCAAAGCAACCCGTCCCGAGCTTCCGATTATCGTGATCACGGGTACCAGCGACATCCCAACGGCGGTAAAGGCGATGAAAAACGGGGCGGAGAATTTCCTGACCAAGCCGCTGGAGATGGATCATGTTCGAAATACACTGGAAAAGGCAGTCGTCGTAGACACGCTCCGTCGTCGCGACATAGCGCATCAGCGCCAGGAAGAAAAAAACCAGCCCTATTTTGGAACAAGCAACGCCATTACTCAGGTTCTTGAATTTGCACGCGTCGCAGCAGTTAACGACACCGTAGTTTTGCTTCAGGGGGAAACCGGTACAGGAAAGGGCGTTCTCTCCCGATGGATTCACGAGGGAAGCCAGCGCTCAAACGAACCATTCGTAAATCTAAACTGCTCCAGTCTCAAAGGCGACCTGCTTCGAAGTGAGCTTTTCGGCCACACAAAAGGAGCGTTTACATCAGCGATCAAGGACCGTGAAGGGCTCGTGGAGGTAGCCGATGGCGGCACCCTGTTCCTCGATGAAATAGGGGACATGGATATTGATGTGCAGGCTCAGCTTTTGACTGCTATCGAAGAGCGCTCATTCAGACGTGTCGGAGAAAACAAAGTGCGGAAGAGCGACTTTCGGCTGATCTGCGCCACAAACCGAAATCTGGCGAAAGCAACAGAAGAAGGTACTTTTCGAAGAGACCTGTATTACAGAATATGTGTTTTTCCTATTCATTTGCCTGCCCTGCGCGATTGCACCGAAGATGTTACGGGATTTGCCGAGTACTTTCTTCGTTCGTTCGGATATCCTCACCTGCCTCTTTCCAGCGACGTCCTTCGCGTTTTGAAAGGCTATTCCTGGCCTGGAAATGTCCGCGAATTGAGAAATATGCTGGAGCGGGCGATTCTTCTCTCAGGAGGCCTCCCTCTTACACCGGCGCACTTTCCCGGCCTGGAGATTCAGGCCCCGGTCAGCGTGAGTAAGTCCGACAGCATGAGCCTTTACGAGATGGAGCGTCAGCATATTCAACAGGTGCTCGGCGAGTATGGGGGAGACAAGAACAAGGCATGCAAAGCATTGGGCATTTCCTTATCCGCTCTCTATCGCCGGTTGGAAAAGTTCGAGAAAGTGGCCTGATAATGGAACCCGGTTATCTCCGCCTGGAATAAGCCTGGCGGAGATCTTCTCGTATAGCCGGCACTGTGCTTCCTCCATGCCAAGGCCTTTCGCCCATCTCTCCGGACAAAAACGGCTCCAAACTCACCGGCTTTTTATGCGCAAGGCGCCTCGAAAAGGAAACAACACTTATCTACAGTGGCACGTTTTTTGATGCTCTTATAATCAAATTGATCGCTTGATACTTCCTGCGTGCTCGCACATAACCATGTACCATGACGCGGTGGGAACAGCATTTCACAACGAGGACACCATGACGGGTACCAAACGTTGTTTACCATTTCTTGAAATTCATGGCAAACCGCTTATTTCCTGCAATGGCCCGGCTGGTATTGTAGATGATTTTCTTTTCGACGATACCGTTTGGAGCGTGCGTTTCGTTGTCGTGACACTTGGCCCCGGCACTGATTCTCAGGTTCTTCTCCCCCGGGAAGCAATTGGCTTTTTCGAATCTGCCGGACTTTCAACCCATTGGACGAAAGCGCAGATCGAGAATGCCCCAGCTGCAGAAAGTATCGACCCTGTAGGTAAATCCGAACAACGCTCATTCTCTTCCACCTATCGACCGTTGCCCTTTGGTGCAAGTACATACTTTTCTTCCAGTCCAGTTTACCAGGATCTTTACAATGAACCGTACTACAACACAGTTCCTTCCCTCATGCGGCAGGCGGCTGTAAAGCCCCAAGCCCTTCGCGACCCTCACCTTCGAAGCTGTAATGAAATCAAAGGTTATCGATTGAGCGCACCCGATAGCGCCATTGGTTATATAGACGACTTTCTGCTTTCGCCGGATGCAGGCGCGATTACCGGGATTATTGTAGACGCCCAGCAGATACTTAAAGACAAGAAAGTCCTCATGGGCTCGGCGTGGATATCGCGACTAGTCTGGGCAACCAGGAGCGCTCACGTTCCGCTTCCGAAAAGCACTATAGTAAGCAGCCCGGTGTGCGAAATCCGTGACATCGACGCCCCATTCGACGATATACGCTTTGAGAGTTTCCCGTCTGGTGCAAACCGCGAAAAAGGGGTTGTAATTGGCCATGTCCACAGAGCACGAGACTACAAAGAAAAATCTCGACGCAAATACTCAAGGAGTGCACGATGATGTCCGAAGCTCAAATGGGAGACAAAGTCCATGTACAGTACCGTGCTACATTTGCACGAAAGGAATTTTCCCGGAAACAGCCCGCGAAAGAGATCGAGTTTACTGTTGGCGAGCACCAGGTCATTCCCGGCCTGGAGAACGCAGTTGTGGGCATGAAAGAAGGAGAAACGAAGGAGATCACTATTCCTGCCAAATATGCCTATGGGCAACGTCGCAGCGAACTGGTCATTACCCTGCGAAAATCTCAGCTGCCCTCCGACGTTTCTCCGGCGGTAGGAAAGACCCTGGACCTCAAAATACCCGGTGGAGAGCGCAAACACGTTCAGGTAGTATCTTCCAGCGATCACACGGTTACTCTGGATGCCAATCATCCTCTGGCAGGCAAAAGCCTTAAATTCAACCTCGAAGTACTCAGAGTCAAATCACAAGGAGGTATGGCATGAAGCACGTATTGGTGCCTATTGATTTTTCCAAGATATCCACCCAACTTGTCGAGCGCGCCGGAGAGCTTGCGAAGGCCGATGGTTCAAAAGTGACCATAATCCATGTAGTCGAATCCGACACCGAGCCGGCTTCGTATGAAGCAGGACCGCAGAGTGTCAGAGATCGTCGCTCGATGGAATTTCACGAAACACACCAGCGCCTGCAGGAGTATTCCGAACACCTCAAACAATCTGGAGTTGAAACCACTGCGCTTCTGGTCGAAGGGGACATTGCCCAACAGATTCTTGAGCATGCAAAGAAGTTTCAATCCGAGGTTATCGTTCTGGGGCGTCATGGTCACAGCGGTCTTCTCAGTAAGCTGCTCGGAACCGTGAGTGAAACGGTTCTCCATAAATCACCATGCCCCGTGCTGCTCGTTCCGGTCACCTGAGGCGGGTCTGATTTTTTCAGAGGAAGAATCGTGACTGGAAGCCTGGAAAAAGCTGATGGCTCTACCGTAAGCCTGGTCAAGTTCCTCGAATTGCGGTCGTCTTCCACGCATTGCGTTGAGCTGTTCGAAAAGATTTGACAGCTCGACCGCCGGGCCTCCGGCACCTTTTCCTTCTATTACTTCCCGGGGCAAAACATCGCGAACGGTTGTATCGTAGCGTTCCCTGGCATATACTGTCAATGCCGTACGCAAACGTTTGTAATAGGACTGGGTATGGTTTCCCCTGGCACCTTTGTGTCGCTCTTTGAACTGTTGGTGATAGCTCTCGAGTTCCCGAAGAGCCTTTTCTTCGGGAGAAAGGGTTCCGGCAGGCGGAAGCTTGGGGCGGGAGATGATTACTGCGATAATGAGTGCCGCACCAATAAACACGATCGACACGATTATCGCTGTAACGTAGATGAATGTATTCTCCATTTATTTCCTTGTCTACATTCGTTACGTTTCCTGAACCCTGCAATTTCTCAGTCACCACCTCCGTAACGATTGATAATCTCCTCGGAGTTGTTATCATGCCCCAACAGTTCCTGAGCTTCTTCATCAATCCAATGGGTCTCGCGTACATTCTCAGAATAGCTGATAAATCCGTGAGAGGCGTTTCCCGCGATCTCCTCAGACGTACCGTCGGTAAGCCGAACGCATGCTTCTACAATGCGTCGAAGATCCTGATCCTCGAGCCCGCTCACTCTGACAGGCGATGACAAATCGTAGTCGAACTTCTTGCTGCGGTTTTTCTGGCGTGATGTTATCATCTCCACTCCTTTCTCATCCAAACCCTGGGGCAGTCGTTTCGACTTCTCCTGGTTCTGGACATTCATGTCGACCCACGTATGCACGAGTTATCCCCCGTAGCGAGGCGTCTGCCTGGTGCTTTTCTCAAGAAATCAGTGCATACATGGGCTGGAATACAATTGGTTGCGCCTGTTGCACGTGCAGCCGGCACACACAGATCACTCTACGGTGATTGCCTCCACGGGACAACCGTCTGCAGCTTCACGTGCGCTGTCTTCTACCCCGGACGGCACTGAGCCCTCGCCTTTTACTTCGGCTTTTCCATCATCATTCATTTGGAATACTTCGGGACAAGTAGCCGGACACAATTCACATCCAGTGCACGTTTCCTGGTCAACAGTAGCTTTCATGGCTCCATCCTTTCTGTGTGGGTTTTCAGTTATGCCATTATAACTGAGAATCGAGAGAATATATCTTGGGGAGAATGTCGCTCTTGCAACATTTTCTCTAACCGGTGGTAATCGGATTCCGCCTGATCCGCCAGATCCGAAAACAACCGTCGAGATTTCGAGTTTGTGGACCGTTCAGCAATAGAGACATAGATATGCTGTGCCTCTTCTTGTGCATATTTCCTGCACTCAACAGCATCGTAAAGCGCTTCTTCCGAAAGGCAATGCTCGGAGACGTGCCCAGGAAAAGGGGTGGAAAATTCAGGCATTGGATTTACTCCTGGCGGGAAAGGTGATACGATCGGCTCCCCACAGCGGGATAGCCAGTTTTCTCTTTCCCATTTTCTATTTCTGGATACATACATACGCGACTTCTGCATCACCATCTCACTAAACCTTCAGTACCCCTACTAACGCAATACCCATGCCATGAGAAAGCCTCGCGCTGTTCTTCCAATTAAGGAAAATGCGGCCATTTTTAGCGTGCCCGAGCAAGAGCGCCAGGCATTGTTGAAACCATGCTTTCGCGCTCTGGGGAGAATCTCTCCAAAGGATTTGCACTCCTGCGAACGTCTCTGTTCGACATCATTATCATTCTTTTTTTTCGGAAGAGAATGCCTCTGCGGTTGCAGACGCCATATTGGACAGAACGTCCCATTCCTTCTTTATCCAGTGCTTGGCTTCATCCCAACTGCTTCCCTTTGTCTCTTTTGAGACTCGACGGCATTGCACAAGGTGCTTGTAGATGTTCTCGAGTTTATCCACAGACGCGCTTTTATCGAATTTCTCCGCCGACGAAATGGCTCGTTTGCGAAATGCAGCTTTTGCGTGTTCCTGAAGCTCGTAATAGCGATTCAAAGCACCGGTGAAGTCTTTTTTATTCTCGTCCTTCACGAGGAATCCGTTCTTTTCATGCTCGATAACGTCCCGATTTCCGGGGGCATCGAGAACTACCAACGGGCACCCGGAGGCCAGAGCTTCGGTCATGACCATGCCCTGTGTTTCGGTCACCGACGCAAAAGCAAATAAATCCATGGCGTGATATGCATCGACGAGTTCCGAGCCCTGAATAGGTCCGGGTGCCCGGAGCCTGTCCTGAAGACCTTGGCGATGGAAAACTTCTCTGGCTGAAGGAAGCGAAGTGCCATGTCCGATCAGCAGAAAGTAGGTATTCTCTGTCTGGGAGAGAAAATCGGCCACGGCATGAGCCAGAAACTGGACGTTTTTCTCAGGAGCAATCCGGCTGACAAACCCCACCACGAACGCATCTTCAGGTATATCGAATTCCTTTCGGAACGCATGCCCATCCCCGGTTCCAAACTTTTTGACATCGATGCCCGTTGGAATTACCGAAGAGGGACGTTTCACTCCTCTGCGCACGAGCTCTTCTCGAACACTGTTACTGGGTGCAATGATATGATCCGAAAGGTTGCAGAAACCGGTAGCCAACGATGCGACGAATCTTCTGAGCGCCGATGAATCTCCCGGAGCATAGTGCGTGTACCGCTCGTAAAAGGTATGGAACGTGAATACCACCGGTGCTTCGAACCGGGCAGCAACCCTGAGGGCTGTATCACCGATCAGATAGGGGTGGTGGGTATGCACAATCTGAGGCCGGAAGGTATGAAACGTCTCTTCGAGAGCACCAGGAACAGGCAGGGGAACCGAAAAATCGGTTCCGTTGAATCGCTGGATAGCCGGAACCCGAATGACCCCCTCTTCCTCTGAAGGCATATCGGGAAACACCGGGGCCACGACGATCACATTGTGCCCCCGGCCTCTAAGCTCTTTTGTAAACATTTCGATCGAGCGCTCTACACCTCCAATAAAGGGCGTGTAGGTGTTGGTCATCATCATTACATTCATACAATCATGCCTTCAAAGAAAACTCAACCGAGTTCTGCCCTTTCTCAGGAACGGCTTTGCGCCCTCCGGGACCTGCAACTTCAATTCTCGGTTCTCGTTTGAACCAGGATGCCTGCCAGGAAACTCGTATCGACTTTTCGACGGTGACGCTAACGCTTACCGGTCCGTATGCGGTATCCGTCGGTCCGAAATGCATACGCGCCCCCTTGGTAAACCATTCTTTGGGAATGCCCGAACAGAGAATGACGATATCCTCTTCGAGTTCCTCTCGAACAAAACAGTTTCTGATCATCATCACCCACTCGGCGGCTGCCCACACATGCTGACCATCTCCCATACAGCCGGTGGTCAACCTGGGATGAATCGCCTCAGGCCATTGTCCCGTGGGAGAAGCAAGTTCAGCGATTCTCTGAACCAGGGGCCAGAACCGATCGTCTTCGTTTCTCAAAAGCGCCTGAGCGATATGAAGCGTCAGGTAGGGGTTTATTCCCGAATGACTGATATCGTGGAAAAACGCGTTGTCCACCGTGCATTCCCGAAGCAGGTAATCCAGGGTGTTTACCACCCGTTCATCATCGGGCCGAAGCACCTGGAGGGGATAGGTTCCGGCCAGGCTACCCACTGCACCACTGTCCATTCTTCGGTGAGGCGATGCGGGAAGCAGCGGTGCTCCAAGCCGTTCCTGGACACCAGCAAGGCTCGTGTCGATACTGGCCATCAGGCTCTCCCCCTCTTCCCAGAACCTTCTGGCATCTTCCTCTTCTCCCCATTGCCGCATGAGTTTCGATGCTGAGAACAGTCCTCCTGCACACCAGTAGTCGTCCCAGTAGTAGTTATCGTTGGGGCCAAGGTGTTCGGCGCTGAATCCTGGGGGAAGAAGCCCTTTGTCCCTCGAAGAACGTTTATGCCGAATCCATTGCGCAGCTTTTCGCACAGTAGACGCCCATACACTTCCCAGATCCTTGCCACTCATTCGTTGCTGCTTTTCCAGGAGCCACAGGACCTGTCCGTTGGAGTCCCACTCCCCCTGCTGGGAGAGAAAGTAACCGGATGAGGTAAGGTGCTGCGGGAATAGCTTCGAGATCGAATGAACCAGATCGGAGAGGCCCACACTCAACATGGCATTACCGATCAACACCGCATCCCGAAACCAGAATCGTTTATAGGTGTATGGACCCGCATACACGGTGTGCGGAGCGTGAAGGACCATCGTGCGAATGGCCGTATCGAACAGAAACTTTATGCGATCATCGGGGACCTCGATCCGACACGCTTCCCGAAGTGCATCATCCCACCGTTGCTCAATGTCAGGATGGGTAAAGATCGGCTTGGGTGTGTGCGCCTGTTTCTTTCTATGCAGAGGAATGTCAACAGAAAGGCTTCGCGAAGCCCCTGCCCCGATACCATACCCGGCTGCCGCCGTCGCCATCCCGACATCGCACACAGCCTTTGAATCCTCGTGCCGGGCGCCATACAGCATTGCACGATACACATCGCCCTGCTTGTAGTCGGAAAAATCCCACTTTTCGGGAGACTCGGACAGAAGAACACGATCCTTTTTGTTTATCAGAAAACTACCCGGCTGTTTCCCTTTTTCAATAGAATGCACAAAGCTCACGCCCTCAGAATTGTAAGGACGCACTGAGACGACCAGCATAGCAGGCTCTTTACTTTCAGCCTCAAGATCGATCCGGCATACTGGTTTACCGTCTTTGAGCTGCCCCTGAATCCGCCACTTCAATGATGCATCCTTTGTGGTGGCCGAAGTCACTATCGAGAGGTTACCGTCCGTTTCCACTTTCTGCTCGACCTGTTTCATTCTGCTCGGAATCAGTAAAGGCGTTCCTTTCCCAAGAAGCCAGAAATCAAGCGACCAGCTGTCGAAAAACGGCATTACGAGTCCGCGAGGGTCCACAACGGGTGTATATTCCGATCCTGGGTACCCGACAGCGGTCCAGTTCCGATGCGTTATATTGATGTGTGTCACCGAAAAAGCCCGCGGCACAAACGATTCGCTTTGAGGATCAAACTGCTGCTCGACCCAGTGTGGCCAGACCCAGTCGAGATTGTGCTGAATGGCCTGACTGTTTATCAACCCTCGCGCAGCGAGGACGGCACCGGCACGAAGTAGTTCCGTGGGTGCAATGACTTCGGCAGGCTTAGAGAATCTGTTGAATTGCGTAAGTAGCGCAATCGGATCGATAAAGCCTCTGGATCGAGCGATCTTTCTAACCATATATCGCCAGGGTAGCCAACGTAGCCACATCACATGCCTCCTTCCGTCCGGGCCACCGGCGATACCGGCTGTCCCGAACGTCCTCTTGTGAATAACTCAGGAGATACAATCCCGCCGGAGACAACAAACTTGAGTGCCTGGTCAACGGGAACATTTACGGGTACAACTTTGGTTCTTGCAACCAAAAGAATCAGTCCTGAAAACGGCGCGGGTGCAAACGGAACGAACACCGACAGTATATCGTGATCGGTCCTGGCACTCAGTCCCGGTAGAGAATCCGAGGTCACGAACCCCAGGGAAAACGAGCCGGCCTGCGGGTATTCCACCAGCACGGCTTCCTTGAATGCCCGCTCCTTTTGCTGGGCAAACAAAAAGTCGGAAAGCTGCTTTGCCGAAGGATAAATGCTGGTAAAAACCGGAGCACGCTTCATAAAGACTTCAATGAGAACAAGCAGCTTGTTTCCCATCCAGTTGCGTGACAGAATGCCGGCTACCATGATTACCCCCAGAGCTACCAGAAACCCGACTCCCGGCACACGTACACCTGTATTTTCAAACAGCCAGAGGTTGAGCCCTTCTCCGACCAATCCGTTCACAAAGTTAAAAAGCGCAATAACCACATATATGCTGACGAATGCGGGAAAAAGAACCGCTATGCCGGCAACAAAATACCGCCGAAGCCGCTTTGGCCACGATTTGGCTCGAAACCGGTATCGCAGCTCGCGAAGATGCGCCTTTATCTGTTCTTTACTCTCATTACCATGTTTCATAAACGTCGTAGTAGTGATAAAAGTTTGTATGGGGGACACCGTTTATATTGGTGGTGACGCGAACCATTTCCGCCCCACCGTCAAAAGCATTCTCGACAACTCGCCGAAGCTCTCTTCTTCCTTGTAGCTCTCCCTCGATGACTGCCAGGTTATTGACCACTCTGAGCGTAATATCTTCCTCGTCTACGAGCCAATCTCTTCGAAGCTCACGCTCTATGTTTTTTGTGATTTCGTAATCGGTGGCATGCTCCCACCGACCATTACGAACAACAATTCTGTTATCGACTTCTGCAACACCTGGAATAGTCGATGCCGCCTGCAGGGCCTGACCTCGCTCGTATCTGCTGTCAACTTTCCCGTAAAGAAATGCCTTTCCGTTTCTGACTGTCACATCGATTTCGTGGCGCTCGATTGCGGGGTGCCATCCGAAAACTCTTCGAATGTCAGAGCCTATTTTTTCGTCTGATCGAAGCTCCCCGGGACGAACCTTGATCTGATCCTGCACCCTTCCTACGCCAATCGTGTGATACGCATCCTGAATTGCCGCGTTCTTCGAAGAAAGACCCGGGACGGTTCCCGAAAGAGTGACTATCCCGTTTTCTACCTCAACCGAGATATCTGAATCTCTGGTGCGGGCATCGAGCTCCAGCGCCAGCTCGACAGCATCGGCAATTTCTTCATCGGCGATAATTACATGCTTACTTTTTCTCTGAAGCGGTAATTGCAGGTCCTCATCTATTTCCACATTCAATGCAACACTGTCAACCCCCGGCACAAGCGCGTCGGTTCGTGCCAGTGCTTTCTGTTCCAGGCTGGCCACCTTCCCCTCCAGGGTGACCACGCCCCCCTTGACTTCAACCGAAAGAAGGTGGTCGATGACATACGGATCATACTTCAGACGTTTTCGGATCTCTTCGGCAATTTCCGCGTCATCACGCTCTCCGCTATAGGAAACATCGATGCGGTTCTCCAACCGGCAGATACCTTTCACGGACCTGACATTCTGTGCTGCTATGGTTCGTTCGACCCAGGATTGTACCTTCCCGGTCAGTGTCGCCGTACCCTCTTCCACATTGACATCCAGCTCAGCCTTTTCCGTTACAGGATCAAGAACCAGCGCATAAGAGGCATCACTGAGCAGAGTTGAGTCGGACCGGTTCCCGCACGGCACTTCCAGATTGTTAACAATGCTGCGGACCCCCCGTATACTCTCGGCGACACGAATCGCACGTTGCTTAGCGAGAAGATTCTCAACAGTGCCCTCCAGAGTCACG
>JBEPYC010000006.1:0-8842 GCA_041641555.1 Chitinivibrionales bacterium
GGGAGCCAGGTTCACCGTTTTTACGACCGGGACGATTACTTGTTCAGCTCATCTGCCTACTCAGACTACTATGGGTTTGAGGGAACGGAGCACAAGGAATGGTTCGCGATGGTACCCGCCATACGGGTTGCGGTCCTCGGATCTGAGCACATGGTTATTCACGGAGTGGTCGAACTCGGGGGCACCATTGTTCCACGCGTTCCATCAGGTGATGACTGGTGGAAGCCATACGTAGGTCTGGGCGTCACCTACTCCCTCGGCTCGCTGGACAGCCCCGTCGCACTTGATGGATTGTTTTAGGCTGTGTGCTGAGCTATCTATGCTCTAAGCATAGATAAGTGAAGCTACACAGCTTTATGGTCTTTAGACCATGTGGAATCCATCCGGATCTTAGCCGGATTTGGCTGTGTGCTGAGCTATCTATGCTTAGATAGGTGGAAATCGATTAACTGTTCCTGGAGGAATAGGCCACATGAATACATCAGACTATCGCTTCATCTACATAACCGCCAAAGACAAAGCCGAAGCCAGAGCGATCGGAAAAACGCTGTGTGAAGAGCGACTGGTTGCCTGTGCAAACATAATCGACGGAATGGAATCTATGTACTGGTGGGACAATGCGCTTCAACAGGACAGAGAAGCCATTCTGATATGCAAAACACGCAACGACCTGGTTCAACGACTTACCGAACGGGTGCAATCCTTGCACAGTTACAGCTGTCCCTGCGTGGTCTCGCTTCCCATTGAAGCCGGGAATCTGGACTATCTTAACTGGATCCGCACCCAAACTCGCTGATACGCTTCCGTCCTGTGTCGGTAAGCACGCGAACGTCTCCCTCACGGCGTGTCAGTCCTTCGCTGTCGAACAGGCTGTAAAGAAGCAGGCAGATTTTTCTATTTCCGCCGATAAGGTCGCGAAATGCTGCAACAGTCAGTCCTGCCGGCGTCTTGTCCAGGGTACACACGAGTTCCTTTCTGATTGGGTCGACAATATCGGCATGGAGGAATACGCCCTCGGCCTGATAGGCCTTTCCACTTCGTCTCAGAAAACTGAGAATCTGGCTGAGGCGCTTCTCATCGATTCTTTCCTTTGAGGCCCGCCTGGTCACATCGGCCATAATCGGTGCCTGCAGGCCACTTTCCCGGAGCATGGATTCAATGAGCCCTGCCTGACGCTCCAGGAGCGGATCGAGCTTCACCTCGTGGTCCCGAAGAGCCCAGGTATGGTCCACAGGTTTTATCCGGCCGGCCCGGTGTTCCTGTTCCAGCAGGTGGTGCATGAAACGCCGGCTCTCCTCGGATGCAGCCAACCCCAGAGCGCTGACGAGTTCATCGGTCGATGGTCCTCCCGGTTGGAGGGGATGAGCACGATGAAACGTCTCGATTCTCCTTCGAACGGCTTTGGCAAGTCGCTGGAAATGAGTACTGTCGATCAGGAGAAGCTCCGGAGATGAACCCAGCTCGAGGACCTCTTCCGGATTCGTGCCGGCAAGCTCCTTTTCGACTTCTTCCGCCGACACATTCAGGCGATCAGCAAGCTCCCGAAGACTTATCGCAAAGGGACGTTTACGGACCTCCTGTGCGATGAGCTCCGAAAGTTTACCTTCAGCGATTCGCTCCATCACCTGTACCACTTCGGCTTTTCTTCTACGGTGATGCAGCGGGGCAGCATCGATGACTTCTCCCCCGCCAAGGGTTATATCTCCCGATGTATTCCGAATCACGAAACGATCACCGCTTTGCGAGACCAGCGAAGAAGGCAAATGGATTTGCACCAGAGCCTTTTCGCCCCCTCGAAGCCGGTCAGCGTCCATTAGGTGAATACGCACTTGTGCTTCATATGTGCCCAGAAGAAATGAGACCCGTGACCACAGCCTCAGCGGTCGCGCGGTCTCGAAAAGGTGCAGCGAGCAGTCAAGAAGCGTGGTTGAACGAAGGGGACGATCGGTAATGCTCATCCCTCGGTGGAAATCTTCTTTATCGAGCCCTACGAGGTTAATCGATGCACGATCACCGGCGGTAACCGAATCGACAGGTGCTCCATGTCGCTCCAGCCGGCGCACCCGCAACTGAGTGCCGCCTGGTTCCAGGAATACCTCGTCTTCTTTGGCAAGAACTCCGCTGAGCACCGAACCGGTTATCACTGTACCGAACCCTTTGACAGTGAAAACCCTGTCGATAAACATCCGGAACACCTCACCAGGAGCTTTGCCTTGAATACCCCGAGTCACCTCTTCTATGGACTGCCGCAACTCAGCAATGCCTTCACCGGTCACAGAGGAGACCTCTACCAGAGGAACTCCCTCCAGAGAAGTACCTTCGAGCAGCTCGGCGACTTCCTCTTTGACCAGCATCCGGACCTCCTGATCAACCAGGTCTGTCTTGGTTATGGCAACCAGGCCCCGGGATATACCAAGAAGCCGGAGGATTCCCAGATGCTCACGCGTCTGCGGCATTACCCCTTCATCGGCGGCCACGACAAGCATGGTGAAATCTATCCCACTGGCACCGCTGACCATGGTGTTGACAAAATCCTTATGCCCGGGAACATCGACAATCCCGACGGTATCCCCTCCGGAAAGCTTCAGATGCGCAAACCCCAGATTGATCGTAATCCCACGGGTTTTTTCTTCGCGGTGAGTATCGCATTCAATACCGGTAAGTGCGCGGATCAGGGCAGTTTTGCCGTGATCCACGTGCCCGGCGGTTCCCATGATAAGATGTGATGATGTCATGATAATCAGGTACGTGAAAACCCCGAAAGTGTACTCGACAGGTATTCGAGTTCTCCCGGGAGCAGTGTGAGAATATCGAACATGATTCTGCCTTCCCGCAGGATCCCAACTACAGGGCGATCACGAGACAGAAGAAAGCGATGTACCCGTTCGGCATAGCCTTGTTTTTCCCGAACCGTTGTTCCCGGCGGAATCAAGGCTACCGCAAAACTCGGGATTGCGGCATCTGGAAGCGATCCTCCGCCGGCATACCCGTTGTTTTCCAACACTTCGCAGCTGACGCCCTTTTGCTCAAGCTGGCCTGCCAACTGCCCGGCTTTTGCCCTGAGCTCATCGGGGGCCGTGGTGAACATTCCAAAAGCGGGATTATCCTTGGTAAGAGAAGTTGTGCTCAGATACTGCCGACAGGCACTTGATAGTGCCGCCAGAGAAAGTTTGCCCACCCGAAGTGCCCGCATCAGGGGAGCTTTCGACAAACGACGAACCAGATCGGCACGACCGGCGATCACTCCGGCCTGTGGGCCCCCAAGCAACTTATCGCAACTGAACGTCACCAGATCGGCGCCATCGGCAAGAGCACTCCTGACATCCGGCTCCTTTTCTACCGGAGTCCCGGGGAGGCCGCGCAAAAGCCCGGAGCCGATATCGTATACGAAGGGAATATCGTGCATCCTTCCCAAAGACGATAGTTCCCGGGCCGAAGCTTCCTCGGTGAATCCACTGATCGAGTAGTTGCTCCGGTGTGCTTTAAACAGGATAGCCGTTTTTTCTCCAATCGATGATTCGTAGTCAGCCACTCGGGTCCGGTTGGTTGTGCCGACTTCTTTCATCTTTGCACCACCAGCGGCCATGATATCCGGTATCCGGAATGCACCGCCGATTTCGATCAGCTCTCCCCGGGACACAATCACCTCTTTGCGCCTGGCGAAGGTCGTCAGAATCAAGATGATAGCCGCGGCGTTATTGTTGACAACAACAACATCCTCGGCTCCGGTTATGTACTGCAGAAGACGTCGGACATGGTCGTTTCGTTTGCCGCGTTTCCCGGTGGTCAGATCAAATTCCAGATTGGTATACCCGCTTGCGGCCGCAACGATATCGTTCATGACCGCCAAGCCAAGCGGGGCTCTTCCAAGGTTGGTATGAAGAACCACGCCGGTTGCGTTTACCACCTGCTTGAGGGGGGAACAGACAATGGATTCGGCAACCGATGAGATCTCAGATGGAATCTGCTCCGCGGCTCCAGCCTTCTTGCCTTTGAGTAACAACTCACGGCGCCTGCCGATCACCTCCCGGACGGAATAAACCACCAGTTCCCGTCCGTAGCGTTCTACCAGGTCGCACACCAATGGATCATTGAGGATGGATTCGACACTGGGCAGAGAGGAAAGGGGCTGGTTCATCGAGCATATGTCCCCGGGTGAGTCTGGCAAAGACAGGTGGATTCTTCGTGGTTGCGAAACCATAAGGAATTCGTTTATCTGCTCCGCGGCTTGTGATACACTCGAGCCACTCAGCACGACGGTGCTCAGTGACCAGCATCACTGACGAGATCCGACAGAGGCAAAGTACAGAGAGGGCAGGAATCGAACCTGCCACGGACGGTGTTATCCGCCCGCTACTGGTTTTGAAGACCAGCTGAGCCACCAGACCCTTCCTCTCTACTATCAAAATACAACGCTGCTACTTCATACCCAGACGATGCATTTCGTAATGCAGTTCATCGGGGAATCCTTCTTCAAGAGAACGGAGATTTAAACCGAGTTCCTTTTTTGCTTTACCATTGGAGCCCAGATAGGTCACACCCGCGGTTACCCGGAGTGTTTCCGACGAAAACAATGAAGGAACCGGGAAAACACTCTCGATCGGCTTCATCATTCCCGAAAAAAACCGTGCAGTCGAGCCGGACACAATCATCCGCGGAGGACGAACACCGGTTACCTTCTCAGCAAACTGGATTCCTTCTACCATCGAGTGTACCGGTCCGGCAAGATTATACGCCTGGCCCGGTTTGCCCTTTTCCATGGCGGCGATATGCCCATCGGCAATGTCTTCGACATGTCCCCAGCAATAACTCGTTCCCGATATCAGCAGTGGCAGTTTCCGCTGGAGGTAGCGTCGCACGAAATCGGCAGTGCTGCTCGTGTCACCTGGTCCGTACACCAGGCCTGGAAGCACGATCGTGAGGGGAAGGCCTTCCTGGATCAATTTTTCCGCGATATCGAACTGAGCGATGCGCTTGGTTCGTTCGTATTCGCTCAAAGGCTCATCACCTGTGCGGTAGGTTTCATCCACGAGTCGCCCATGAGTATCCCCGTATACTACCAGCGAACTGGTGTAAACACCTTTGGGAACCCCGAGTTCTTTCATTACCGACAGCACATTTCGCGTACCATCAACATTAATTTTCTGCGCTGCTCCTCCCGGACGCTCGCCTACCTTGTACCATGCTGCGATATGAAACACGCCATCGGTACCTTCCATTGCCGGTCCAATGGTATCACGTTCAGTGATATCTCCTTTACTTATCTGTACCCCGAGCTCTTTGAGCGGGGCGGCTTTCTCAACATTCCGAACCAGGGCTACGACCTCATGGCCCGCCTCCCGGAGTTTTTTCGCGACAACGCCGCCGATGAACCCGGTCGCACCGGTAATGAAATATTTCACGACAAATACCTCGCTTCGAGATGATGAACAAAAATACCCATAGTCGAATGCTGCGGCACCATCTGGTGACCTTCTGACAAGGAAACTCCCAACCGCTCTTCGACCCCCAGAAGTTCAAACAGCCGGCCCTGATGCTCCACACCGGGAAGGCCCGGATATCCAAAGCTGAATCGCCGGCCCTGGGTATCCAGGACCCTGAGGGCCCGGCGGATTTCCGTGGTCAGGCGCTCGGCAAGCTGCTCGGTAAGGTAATCGCTCAATCCGTTGAGATAAAAGCCCTCCGAGTACTTATCATCTTTTGAAAAGCACTCTTCGCAGCGTGTATCGATTGAAGGACCGAGTGTCACCACCTGTATAGCCACCACATCACCCTCACGCCGGAAGTAATCCGCCAGCGACCTTCCACCCTGTCGCTGGAGCCGCGGAAAACTAAACGAGGCCAGTTCCGAGTGAAAGTCACCCGGGTCCAGAATGACCATTTCGGTATCATCGGTAATAACCGGAAAGATGCCATACAGTCCAGCACAGGAAAGAAGATTGGTCTCGATGATTTCCCCGGTCAGACGCTCCAGCACTGGTTCAAACTCAGCTTCTTTGGTCCGGACATAGGTGTTTTTGTCCAGGTTACCCCCTCGCCAGTAGCCTTTGAACAACCGATCGGTATCCATTCCCTGGAATACCGTTTCGGTATCCCACCGAAGGATCTCACTGGTCCCATAATACATCGGTACAATTACCTGGTGACTCAATTCGGAGGCAGTCATTTCCACATCTTGTTCATCGAAGACCGAATCGACAGCACGGTTTTCTTTATGCATTTCCGAAGCATCAGCCAGGGGAGCTTTGACACTGTCCAGTATGCGCGAGGCAGCAAAGGCATCCTTTGCAAAGTGCACCCCTCCTGCGTACAGGTCACCTGAATCCAGTCGGGCAATACGTTCGGCATAGCTTTTGTTCACTGCCGCACCACCGATCAAAATCGGTACGGTCAAGCCGCGTTTGGCAAACTCCTTCACGCAGGTATCCATTTCCCTGGAGGTCGTCACCAGCAGCGCGGACAAACCTACCGCATCGGGCCGTTCCTTTTCGACCACCTCCAAAATCTTTGCCACCGGCACCTGTTTTCCCAGATCAAGAACCTCATACCCCTGGTTTTTGAGAATCGAGCCCACAAGGTTCTTTCCGATATCGTGTACATCCCCATAGACAGTTGCAAGTATGATTCTGCCCCGATTCGCAGATGCACCTTTCTTCAGGTGTGGCTCGAGTATTCCTACCGCATCCCGCATGACTTCGGCAGCCTGAAGCACAAATGGAAGAATCATTTCCCCGCGAGCCATTCGGTCGCCGACCTCCCCCATTGCCGGCAAGAGGATTTCGTTGAGAATCACGCCGGGAGGAGTGTCCGTAAGCAGCTCTTCTATGGCACCGTTGAGGCCAGTCCGGGTTCGGTCGAGTACCATTGCACGAAGACGATCGCGGGGGGGAAGCTCCTGTACGGGTTTTCGGGTTTCTTTTCGTTTCGTTTCAGTCTTTGCCGGAAAAAGCCCGACATACTTCTCGAGCGCATCGGGACGACGGTTGAACAGAAGGTCCTCGGCTGCCATTCGCAGGCCGGGTTCGTAGGAATCAATTGCATCACGGTGGAGCGGATTGAAAATGGCCGCGTCCAGTCCTGCCTCGACAGCATGGTGCAACATCAGGTTGTTGAGCACCCGACGGGCTTTCGGACTCAAGCCGAAAGAAACATTGCTCACTCCCATGACCGTTCTGATACCAGGCATCTCCTTTTTGATACTGCGCAGCGCCTGAAGGCTTTCCTGTGCCGCATTAGCCGTCTCCGTATCACCTGTGGCCAGAGTGAACACCAGTGGATCGATCCACAACCGCTCCTCTCCCACACCTTCCTGTGCTGCGATATCTCGGATTCTTCGCGCACAGGCGAGTTTTGCCTCACTGCTCTTTGCCATACCGGTCTCGTCGATCGTCAGTGCGATCAAGGGAGACCCGAAACCCCGAGCAAGGCGCACCACCTCTCGTGCCCGGTCTTCGCCGTGCTCCAAATTGATAGAGTTGATCAATACCGATCCCGGACAATTCTTCAATGCTGCTTCTATGATCGACGGATCGGTCGAATCGATTGACAAGGGCGTCCCCAACCGCTCCGCAAGAAAGCGCACGGCCTGTACCATGCTCGCCTTCTCATCGGGCAATTCGTTTACCGCCACACAAACATCGATGATATTTGCACCGGCATCGACCTGTTTCTGTGCGATTCCATAAAGCTCGTCCCAGTTCCCGGCAATCAGGAGTTCCTTTGTTTTTCGGGATCCCTGCGCATTGAGCCGCTCACCGATAATCACCGGCGGCTGTGGTTCCGTGATATCATCGCCTGAAATGCCCGTTCCGAGAAATATCGGCGTTCGTTCATCCTCCCGTTCTTTGACTTTTCGTTTTCCACGCAGTGCCGATGCCAATGCCTGTATGTGCTCGGGTGTCGTTCCACAACATCCCCCCACTACGGCTACACCATTTTGCGCGACAAGCTCAGCAACCGGCGCGGCAAAGTCTTCAGGGAGCATGCCGTAAAAAGCCTTTCCGTCTCTGTTTTCGGGTAATCCCGCGTTCGGTATCATCGAGACCGGCACCGGCGACATCCGGACAAACTCCTTTACGAGAGGAGCCATCTCCAGCGGTCCGGTGCTGCAATTCAGCCCGATCACCGTGGGCTCCATACCAAGTACCGCTCCCAGAAACGCCTTGACATCAGATCCCATCAACATGTGACCCGATACATCCATAGTGGCCTGTACCTGAAGCGGCACAGCGATGTTTCGCTCATCAAAGACCCTTTTTACTCCGAACAGCGCAGCCCGAAGCTCCAGAAGGTCCTGCATTGTCTCCACAATAAGCATGTCGACTCCGCCATCCAAAAGCGCGCGCGCCTGCTCGGTGAAGGCATCGGCAACCGCATCGAATCCCGCCCGGGCAAGTTCAGGATCCGATGAAGAACACAGAATCCCCGTCGGCCCCATGCTCCCGCACACGAACATCGGGTAATCAGCCGAGCGTTTCTCCACTGCAGCCCTGGCAGCTTGCGCACCGGCAATATTCAATTCTGCAACGCGATCTCCCAGCCCGTACTCTTCAAGCTTGAACCGGTTCCCACCAAAGGTGTTGGTTTCGGTCACATTCGCTCCCGCATCGAGGTACATTCCATGCACCTTTTCCAGCACGTCAGGACGCGATACGTTTAAAATCTCTTTACACCCCTGTGTACCCTGATAATCCTCTTCCGAGACATCGAGCTTCTCAAGCTCCGTCCCCATCGCTCCATCGAAGATAATCGGTTCACGCTCAGCAAGAAGGTCTATAATCGTTTTTTGGTCACTCACTAATCCCATCTTTCTTCTTCGTGTTCACTGTTTCTCCGCTTGGTC
>JBEPYC010000007.1:0-34974 GCA_041641555.1 Chitinivibrionales bacterium
TGCCACCCAACCAAAAAAACGGATCCATCTTTTCTATGAGGTGCGGGTAAACGGGAGTTTTTACCTGCCGACACCCCAACCACCCCCCTATGCTTCGACCCGCTCAGCACACCGCCCTGGCTCGGTCGCCCAGCAATGATCTGATTCTATCCATACTGATATGGTGTATGGCCAAAGACGGAACGTCTAAGGCTACCGAACCCGCCAGGAACACGCCATAGCACTCCCTGATCTCATATTTTTCCCAATAGAGTACAAGATTTCCCTGTTTCCTGCGTCATATATATCGTATACCTCACGCGTGACCAACTTCGGGGAGTTGTGTGTGCCGCCTGATGCGGAGCTGATACAACGAATCAACAAGAACGATCGAAAAGCCTTCGATGCCGTGGTGCGTGAGTACCAGTCGATGGTGTTCACGGTGTGTGTGCGGATCGTGGGGAATCGGCAGGACGCCGAAGACGCCGCGCAGAACACATTCGTCTCGTTTTTCCGGAAATCCGGCTCGTTTCGGGGTGATGCCAGTATTTCGACCTGGCTCTACCGCATTGCGGTAAATGCATCGATAAGTCAGATCCGGAAACGCCGATGGTCTCAGATGTTTGATTTTCTCTCGATTGGTGAGCAGCACGATGGACGCTCGGTAGACCCGGCCGGTGATCCAGCCGAACGCCCCGATATAGCCGCAGAAATAAAGCAGCAGCGCAGGGATCTTGCGCACGCACTCGGAAAACTTCAGGAGAAACAGCGAATCGCCTTTATTCTCCATAAGTATCAGGGATTACCACATAAGGAGATTACCGAAATCATGCAGCTTTCGCATTCGGCGGTGGAATCGCTCATATTTCGCGCCAAAAAGGCTCTTCAGAAACACCTGTCCGATACCGCCGAACAGTTTTCAGAAAAAACGCAAGATTTCGGTGGTGGGAGACGTCTAAGGTATGTGAGTCAGGAGCAGAAATCATGAATTGCAGCTTTATTCAAGACAACAAAATAGCGATCGTGGACAAGAGCCTTTCAAACGAAGAAGGATTCGGAGTTGAATCGCATCTTGAATCATGCACTTGTTGCGCCCGATCGATCGCAGCATTCCGCGCAACCTGGGACACACTCCAGGAGCCTTCGGAATTCCGCCCGGATTTGGGGTTCGCCCAGGCAGTCGAAGAAAAGTATGAACGGGTTCGATGGGTGCCTCGTTTCGTTTTTGAGCTCCTGAAGCCTGGGATCGTCCAGCCTATTGCTGCAGCGGCAATGCTTGCATGCGGGATATGGGCCGGTTCCTTTCTGGCGGCCACACCTGTCGGGACCGACACCCAGCAAATGAGCGTAAGCTACTACAATGTGTTCAGTGAGTACCCCGATGGGTACACCAGTGATGTTTACTCCGAGCTGGCCGAGTCCGGACAGGAGCTGTCCGAATGAAAAAGATTGCCGTCATTCTTCTGGTCCTTCTTACAGTGATCAATGTCGCGGCTCTCGGTTTTTTTCTGCACCACCGTTTCGCAGATCTGAGAACACAGCGTCCAGCACCACACCGGCGACTGGCACGAGAACTGAAGCTCGAAGAAGAGCAGGTAAGACAGATGCGAAATGTTCGAAAAGATTTCCGGAGGCGCTCGCAACCGATCCGGGCATCGTTGTGCCACAACCACAGAGCACTGATCGAACACCTTCAGGCAGCATCGGTGGATACCAGTACGATCGACTCCCTGCTCGGGCAGATATCCACCCTGCAGGCATCGATGCACCGCGAAGCCATTTACGCTATGCACCGGGAAGGAGAGAAACTGGACCCGGATCAGCGTGCCCGGTTTTACGGCATTCTCAAACAACGAATATGTAATGGTGGAGCATTTTCAATGATGCACAAATCACATCGTCATCACCGCAGACCGCATGATTGCAGGAAAGGAGGAACGCGGGAGGCACCAGATTTTCAGGAACGATAAAGGATCCATTCTCAAGAAATCAACAAATTCACATCTTATAAGGAGATGAAGTACCATGAAACGATCGAAATTCGTACGGACAATCGCCCTGGTTTCAGCAGTAGCTTTGGCAGGATCAACCGCAGCTATCGCACGTCCCGGCGGTAGTGGATGTATGGGAGGTGGAGGAGGCTGCAAGGGTGGAAAACATGGGGGCGGCATGGGTGTTCTGAAAATGATCGACAAAATCCCCGACCTCACCGACCAGCAGGAAGACCAGTTGTGGGATCTTGCACGCAAATTCAAAGATGAAGCAGGCGCTACGCGCGAGAAAATGATGACTCTCAAAATGGAATACCACAAGCTCATCCAGGAAAACGCCGAAGAAAAGCAGATCGAGGCAAAGGCCGAAGAGATCGGGAAAGCACATGCAGAAATGCTCACGATGAAAGCATCACATAAGAGGCAGATTGCGCAGGTGCTTACCGAAAAGCAGCGTGAGTACATGAAAGAGAACATGTGGGGCGGCAAGGGCTGCCGAATGAAAGGGCGTCGCGGTGGTGGCTGTCCTCACAAAAAGGGAATGGCACCTTCCAAGAAATAATCCTGCCGGCTCATTCGTCCGGGCAGTGATATCAAGCGCTCACGAAAACACGGTGGGCGCTTTTTTTATTTGCTTTTCCATTTCCGGTGTACACGTTGTGGTTTGCGCGCCGAAATGAGTATGTCACGTCCGGCCACTCTCCCGGGAACACGAGCGTGATACGAGGTATACGTGGCGTTTTGAACGAAACCGGTTTCCCGCAGCAGGTAAAAAAGGTACGGCACTGGCAACACCGCCATTGTGTCTTCACGGGCAACGCTTTCGGTGATTTCTGGAGTTGCATACCATTCGTAATGATCTTTTACATGCACGAGTGCATCGTGGTAATCTATCTCGTATCGCCGTTTCAGCACGACTTTTTTTCCTCTCGTCGTGCTTTCCATCTGCTTGTCGGGAGATAGGTTAGCCAGAAACCAGAGCATATTTGGAACTTCCAGAAACAATACCCCACCAGGCCTGAGCGCATCGAAGCATTTCTGAAGAGCTCGTGCCTGCTCGGTGAGAAAGAGCATGTAGGCAAACGGGGCATTGATTGCTGTAATGAGATCATACGATTCCTGCTCGGTAATCTCATCAAAGCCCCCGCGTACAACATTGACCTCCTTTGATTCCACGCGCTCACATGCAGCCTCGAAAAAGCCTTCATCGGGTTCCATTCCCCTGACCGACCATCCGTACGAGGCAAAATAGGGAAGGAAATGTCCTGGCCCGCACCCGATATCGAGTTGTTTGAGGTTATCGGGTAAGCCCGAGGCCACCGCCAGCCAATGGAGAAACTCGACTTTCGGTTCGGGGTTATCGGTAAACGCCAGATAGAGATCGCTTTGAATATTCGACATGATAAATCCGAATCATCTGTGCTGAGTTCGATAGTGCGTGGATGTAGTAATAGCAATATCCGTTCCGATCACCGGCTTTGGGGGGGGCAAATGGTCATTGGCCCTGCTGGAAGCCGAGGCATTTTTCTGCAGCCTACGAGAAATTCAGGGTTCATGTTTCGTATTTTCTACCCGATGATTTTTTCAGATCTACCCATACTTCAGTACCGCGACCAGATCGTGGCAGGCCTTACCGATCAGGCGATGGTCGTTCTTTCCGCGCCGACAGGATCGGGTAAATCAACTCAGGTGCCACAGTTTCTCCTCGACAGTGAACTCTGCCCGGGAGAAATCCTCGTTCTTCAGCCCCGTCGAATAGCAGCGAAAATGCTTGCCTACCGCATTTCGCAGGAACGCGGCGGACGGGTTGGCGATGAGATCGGTTTTCAGACCCGCTTCGAGAAAGCGGTCGGATCTCAGACCAGGGTCAGATTCATTACCGAGGGCATTCTTCCGCGGATGCTCATGGGCTCTCCGGAGCTTGCCGGTATTTCTGCAGTGGTATTCGATGAATTCCATGAGCGGAGTATCACCACCGATATCGGACTTTCATTGGTGCGGGAACTGAGAAACCGGTCACGTCCTGATCTCAAAATGGTTGTCATGTCGGCAACGCTCGAATCTGGTCCTGTAGCAGAGTTTTTGGATGGTTCCCGGGAGATTTCTGCCGAGGGGATGATGTACCCTGTCGATCTCCGCTACCGCTCCCCCGGCGATACTTCGAAACCCTGGGAAAAAGCTTCGCGAGCAGCAGCGGACCTGATCAAAGAGACTTCAGAGGGCGACATACTGGTTTTCATGCCCGGAGCCTACGAGATCCGTCGCACGGTCTCGTCGCTGGAGAATATCAGTTTCGGCGAACCGGTTCAGATCGAAACACTTCATGGAGACCATTCTCCCGAAGCACAGCAGCGGGCACTAACCCCTGGCAGTCGACGGAAAGTGATTGTCGCCACCAATATTGCCGAGACATCGCTTACCATCCCGGGGATTCGTCATGTGGTCGACAGCGGATTGGCACGGATCAGCCGGTACGATCCAGCCCGTGGTTTTTCAACCCTTTATGTAGAGCCCATCAGCGTGGCATCGGCAGACCAGCGCGCGGGACGCGCCGGGCGCGAAGCACCCGGGGTCTGTGTGCGCATGTGGACCAGGGGTTCGCATGCCGGACGACCGCAACGCACTCCACCGGAGATTCTCCGGGTTGACCTGGCAGAAACAGTTCTCACCTTATCGCGTTTGGGCTACACCGACCCATTCTCCTTTCCGTGGTTCGAGACACCTCCCGATGAAGCGCTCCACCGTGCGGTGGACCTTCTGGATGACCTTCATGCGCGCAACCGAACAACCGGAGCACTGACACCGGTCGGTGAAGACATGTCCCGTCTGCCGATGCATCCGCGACTCGGGCGCCTGGTACTCGAGTCCTCGAAACGAGGGGTGTTCTCGCTGGGGGTACTCAGCGCCGCGATACTCTCCGAACGAGGAGTATTGACAAGTCGTCCTATGGTAGAAACCCCGTCCGATCAGCCGGCATCGGATTATGTCGCCCTGGCGATTCTTTTGACAAAAGCCCGTGATGCCCGGTTCGAAAGAAATGCCTGTGCCCGCCTGGGAATCAACGGATCGGCAGCTCGAGCAATTGACCGAACGGCACGCTACTATGCGGATGTCTGCAGCCGGCAGAATCTCGATTTTCTGGACACCTCGATTGAACCGGGAGTGGAGCTTGCCAAATCACTTCTTATCGCTTACCCCGACCATCTGGCCAGAAAGCTCAGTCCGGCGACACTTCAGTGCGAGATGAGAAACGGCAGGAAGGGAGAACTGTCGACCCTGAGTGCCGTGCGCAAAGCGCAGCTTTTGATCGCAGCGGATATCAGGGAAACGAGAAATGTCAAAAAAACCATGAAAGTGGTGTTATCTCTTGCCGTTGAGGTCTACGAGGAGTGGCTCGAAGAGCTCTTTCCGGAGACGGTCAGAAATGAATCGGGTCTTGTATGGAATCCGGCGAAAAAAGCTGTGGAGCAGCGTCGTGCGAAAAGTATCCTGGGAGTCGTTGTGCAGGAACAGACGGATACACCGGAGAATAGTGCGGATGCTTCGGGGGTTCTTGCCGATACCATATTCGAATCGAACCTGAAATTAGACGGTTGGGACACCCGCATAGACAATCTTGTCGAGCGGATCAGGTGGGTATCCCAGCGGTACCCGGATCAGGGTATCCCCGGTCTGGACCAAGAAGATATCCGGTTGCTGCTCCATGATCTTTGTGCCGGAGAAACACGGTACGACAAGGTCAAGAAACGGCCGGTCGATCCGCTTATTCGTTCCTTTGTCTCACCTTCAGCCATGAAATTCATCGACTACGTTGCTCCTGAGATTCAGCAGCTCCCCTCTGGTCGTAAACTCAGGATCACCTACGCTCCCGGACAGCCCCCGCGGGGCCGGGCACGGATTCAGGATCTCTACGGACTCGATGAATCACCCCGGGTGGCCGAAGGAGCGGTGGTGGTGCTCCTTGAGGTACTGGCTCCGAATAACCGCCCGGTACAGATCACTGAGGACCTGAAATCATTCTGGGTGAATGCCTATCCGGAAATAAAGAAGAGTCTTTCAAGGCGCTACCCGAAACACGAGTGGCGATAAACGGGTAAAAATGTTGTCCCTTTTGCCCGCCGCTGCGTTTTATTATTTTTCATAGATTGATCGGGGCGTGGCCCAGCCTGGTAGGGCGCCTGAATGGGGTTCAGGTGGTCGCTCGTTCAAATCGAGTCGCCCCGACCATACACGAGAGGTCAGTACCGCAAGGTGCTGGCCTCTCGTGTTTCTGCGTTGGTGGCATCGAAGAGTGAAAGAGGTTCACTCAAAGGCCAGGGACGGCCGGAGAGCACTCCGCAGCGAAGCGAGAAGCCCCTTGAGGGCAGCAAACCGGATGATTGCTGTGAAATCGAATCGCCCCGACCATTTAATCCTTCCGCATGAGGCATTCGATACCCCTTTGATATATCACCGTGACATGCATCACACGAGTTCTTAGCTCTCCCGCTCTCCAGGACGGTACCAGTTGAGGCCTGTGGCAGTACTGGCCACTTGGCACAATCCTTGATTATTACCGGAACCATCGGCTGCAGATCATACCAGCATTTCACGCGCAGCCACACTCTCACCCCAGGACATTCTGATGAGACCTTTTCTTATGCTGATGGTATTCACATTGGCCGTGATAACTTCTATCATGTCCAGTTGTATCGATGTAGATGAGATGATGGGCCCCCTGGAGTTGAAGTCCATCGACTTTGAATCACTCGAGACAGGCCGGTATTACGGAGAATACGACAGTATCGGACGGGCGAAGGTAGAGGTGGCAGTCACACAATCCCGGGTCTCCGAAATCACCCTGGTGGAACACGAATGCACATTTATCGGACGGCGGGCGGAATACATTGTCCCGAATATCATCGAGAAGCAAACACTCGAAGTTGACGCGATCAGTGGTGCGACAGCCAGTTCGCGGGTCATTCTCAAAGCGGTGGAAGATGCCCTCCTGGGAGGTACCAAATGAAAAGAATGATTCACACCGCCCTGATCTGTCTGGCGTTTACCGGGTCTGCCCTGTGCGGATCCCCGCATAGCGTATCGATCGAGGCAGGCGGTATCGGCGGTTTCTATTCGGTAAATTACGAGCGCGCCCTGGTCCGGAAAGGAGCGACACGCCTTGGCATACGCGCCGGCATTTCGCTGACATCCTCTACGATCATAGACTTTCCGATCGCGCTGACCGGTTTGTGGATGCCTGGACATAATGGTCTGGAAGCCGGAGCGTGTATTACCCCGGAGCTGTATGTCGCCGATGGGGTCACCGACGCGACGATGCTTCTGTCGGGAATGCTTGGCTACCGACGACAGCTTGGCAGCGGCCCGGTGTTCCTGCGATGCTACCTCAATCCGGTGGTGGATCCTTCATCCAGAAAATCGTTCGCCTGGTTTGGGGCAGGTGCCGGCTACGGCTTCTGAATCCGGGTACCCACACAATAGAAAACGTACTCAACTAAGGAGCACGCTCAGTGAAACGCACGACAAAAATCACCCTCCCGATAGTGTCGGCAGCAATGCTTCTGTGGACGACCGTGGCCTGTGGAGGATGGAATCTCAAACGCGCCTATAAGTCCGAAGTATCCGAAGGCACGAAGCGGACCAGAGCGCTCACTCCCCCAGTTGTCACCGAAGAGGACTTGGCGCATCTTCCGGAACTTGTACGCAAGTATCTCATATCGGTCGGGGTACTGGGCAAGCCGCAGGTGTACAGCATGAAGGTCACCTTCACAGCAGAGATGCGAGGTAGAGGGCAGGACTGGTTTCCGCTCACCGCCGAGCAGCACAATTTCTATGATACCCGCGAGCGCCATTTCTATCTGGATGCCACCGTCAAAGGATTGCCGACTAAGGGATATCACCGGTACAAAGACGGCCAAGCAAGCATGCTCATCAAACTGCTCGGACTTATCCCAGTCATGAATGTCAAAGGCAATATGATGTTCAAAGCAGAAACGGTAACCCTCTTCAACGACATGTGCCTTCTTGCACCTGCCACCCTCATTGACAATCAAATCAAATGGGAAGCGCTCGACAGCAACCGCGTGAAAGCCACCTTCACAAACCGCACCTGCACAATATCCGCGGAGCTGCATTTCAACGAAGCCGGCCAATTGGTCAACTTTATATCCGATGACCGCTACGATGTAAGTGAGAAGAAGCGTTACCGTTTTTCAACGCCACTCAAGGAACTCGGTGAGATCGACGGGTACGTACTGCCTACCTACGGCGAAGCCATCTGGCATTATCCGAAAGGCGAGTTTGTGTATGGCAAGTACCGCATCACGAGCATCGAGTATAATGTGCGATAGAAGAGATGAGGCATAACACCCGATAGCTGCCATTTTCCCCTACAGGTTTTGGGTTTCCGCCGGTGAATTCCTTAAAGTCTGGCCGAGTTCTGGTTCTCTCGATGGCAATCAGTGTACCATCCGATAGCCTGCTTGATACCCGAGTTCCGGAGCATGTATCACGTAAATTCCGGCCGGAAGAGGTGTGGCCGATCGAAGGCGTGACCCGTTTCTGGTGCAGAAGACCCGGGCGCCCTCGAGAGTGTAGATATGTACAGGGCCATCCGCCGTCGTATACCCGTCTATAATCAAATACCCAGATGAAGACCGCGGGGTGAGAGCCGGTATGACGGGATGGAAAAGGGCCATGCTCCCAATCCCCGTGCTTTCGCTCCGCATTATCAGTGTTTCGGTAATACTGTTCCACAGATTGGCGCTGTTCCCGCCTCCGACATATCGCACGTATCTGGCATTTCCAGCGGCCCTGAATTCCTCCAGAGCAGTCGATGTGCCGCTGCTCTTACCGGTGAAAACCTTCGTCCAGGAAGTGCCGTCGGCTGAGAATTCAAGAGAAAAATCCGACTTCCGTTGATCGCCCTTGAAAAACGCCAGCTTCACGCTGCCGATATCTTTTTCTTCCCCAAGATCCCACCTGATCCATTCCCCGTCGCCCTCGGATGACCATCGGGTGGCCATGTCTCCATCGATAGTGTTCTGCGCGACGTTACCGTCATCTCCACTGGCGGTAACACTCTGGATCGACAAAGCACCGTTGGGAAGAATGTGTATGACAAACGAAGCCCGGGCGATTTCACTGTCGAGCATACCTTGTTTGGTGGCAATAGCGCGAACGGTCGAAGAAGCCAATAGTTCAATGGGAGAGGTGTAGCGACTGGCATTGGCCGTAGGCACCGTGCCATCAGTAGTGTAGTAGATTGCTGCATTCTGCGTCGCGCACGTGATAGTAACATGTTGAGCGGTAGAGTATGTTCCACCATCGGGGCTTATTGACGGAGTCCCCACCCGAGGCATGGAAATCGCCGTGGATTTGGCCATAACGGTAAGCCAGGTGGGATACTCGGTGTTGCTGGAGTTCAGTATCAGCGCGGCCATTTGCGACAGCTCGGGCTCAAACCCGGACGCTATGGCATATATGTCCGCGTTTGACGGGTCATTGGGGTCAAACGGATGGGGGCAATACTTCTCGATACCAGCTTGGCAGCGCTCGCGGTCGAATGCGACCGTGCTGTTCTCAAACTCCGTATGCTGTTTCTCGCCCTTCACATACGGGTCGAGAAAATGCACCGCCTTCTTTACCGATCCGCCATTGGAAGCTTCCCACTGGTACAGGCTGCTCCCATTGACACGAATCCGTGCCTGCTCGGCCAGGAGACAGAAAATCAACAAGGGCCGAAGCCCCCCACGATGGTAGGAAAGGGCATCGCGTTTTGTAAAATCCACCGTCGACCCGTCGCCGTTGATCGCATTGGGTACATACCGTTTGAACCGATTCACCGCGTCGTTCATCAGAGAACTGCTCTCACAGGCCAGGGCGATTTCGGCAACGATCTTGAAGCGTTTCGTTTCCCAATTGGTATTCGACTGATCTCTCAGTTCTTTTCGCGCAATTTCCTTCATCCACGATTCGATTGTAATACGTTCTTCGGCCGTAAACGCGTTCTTCACAAGATAATATCCACCGTACACCGCTTCCAGCTTGTTCTCGTTGATCGGGTTACCCGTCGGATTGTAAGTCGTGGCCCATGCCCATACGAACTTCTTTATGAAACTTTCGTATTTTGCCACCGGCTTTCCGGAATACGCCAGTGTCACCAGCGCCAGTTTGTCCATGTCCCGAAGGTGATCTTCGGTATCGATTCGGCGCCGGTCGGTTTCCAGAATACCTTCGTAGTGAATAGTGGCAATCGGTCGCGGAGTATCCCCCAGCACCCCTTCGGCTTCCTGCTCGATCGCGTTAAATGCGGTACGAGCCTGATCATTGGTCTGGTTTAAAATCGAACACTTCTGTCGGTTTACCGGAGAGAGAAAAATGACATCACGAATGCTGACTTCGGCACCTACATCGGCACAAAACCACAGCAGCAGCGCAAACGTCCACACCCACAGATATTTCGGACTAATCGTGCAACGAGTATTCATGTAGTCTCCCGTCAAAGCTACTGAGAACCCGGGTTTGTAGCAACCCCTCTCCGCCACGCGAGCGCAGGTCTCACGCATAGCTCCCTAAGTATAGAATAATTTATCTTCCCGTGAAAGGCAAAACAGGACTTTAGGGGCAATGAAACCAGGCGGTTCTATCAGATGAGTACGCACACCTGCCTTCATATTCACTGCGGCGATGCTTCCGCCCGGATGCTGCACGATAGCGGTGTGCCCGGCAACACCCTTGTCTGGCGGGAGATCTATATCGAAGGACCGGTGCCGGGGGATGTAACCGAAAAAGATCTTCAGAAGATTCGGGCGCACTACCTGAGCCAATCGGTAGGAATCCCCTACGATCGGGTACTTCAAGGGACACATGCCCGGTACGAAACACTTAAAAATGCCGGGAGCTACGATGAAGTCGTTCTCTGGTTCGATGCCTGCATGTTCGATCAGACAATCATGACCAAAGTGCTTGACCTCTGCAGGCGACAGGAATGGTTGCGGGATAATGTCACACTCATTTGCGTCTCCGACCGCGGACTGGGAGCATACCGACCAGAAGAATTTCCCGCGCTCTTCGAACTACGTCAGCATGTTGACCGTGAGCAGTTTTCACTGGCACAAGACGCATGGAAAGCGTTTACCTCAGATACCCCCAAAGCATTGGAGGATCTTCTCGCCCAAGACTGCTCGGCACTTCCGTTTCTGGCCGATGCCCTCAGGCGGTTTCTTCAGCAGTACCCATCGGTCCAAAACGGACTCAACCGGCTGGAAAACCAGACACTTTTCGCGGTGGCTTCGGGTACGGCAAAGCTCAATCCGATCTTCAGGGAGGTCTCATCCCACGAAGAGCAACCTTTTCTGGGCGATACCAGCCAATGGAAGGTCATCTACCAGCTTGCTACCTGCCCAAACCCCGTCCTCCGGGTCTCCGGCCCCGATCATTTCGAATCACTGACGCAATTCGATCCCGAGAACTATGATCAACCTACGGGGAACCAGATCGACCAATGGGACATCTCTCTGACGGAAACCGGAAAAAAGGTCCTCGAAGGAGAAGTGGATTTCGTTCATTTGAACGGAATCGATCGGTGGCTTGGGGGTGTGCACCTTTCAGGAGAAGAGGCACGGTGGCGGTGGAATAGCACCTCGTCCAGAATGCAAGACATCTTCTCCCGTGGAGCATAAGATGAATGGGAGGATGAATCTGGGTAGAGAGGTTGAAAAAGCCGTTCTATGCATAGATTAGCAATGATCAGAGGCTTCTGAAGCCATTTCGTGGCACCTGAAGCAGTGGCACGACTCTTGAATAAGCAGGAGGCCGGTGGTGGTATAGATAGATGCGCCAAAAAGCTTATTACCTGTTGAAGCCCTCTGACCATAGACATAATTTCATATATAGGCCATAACCCGTCCCATAAGGAGAAATAGTATGAGAATCACAGCCGTGCGTGCAGTATCGATTCCGCTCATGGTAACTCTCGGGTTCTTGTTTCTTGGGTGCAACGAAAACAATGCCACCGGTGCCGGCGCCACCGGGGCCGGCACACCGTTTCAGGTGGCAAAATCCGAAGCTCAGCGGATAACCGAGCCGGCATCGAGCAGTTTGCTGGAATCCCAGGCTGTATCGATCAACCAGTTCGCCCTCGACATGTACAACCAGCTTGTCGACTCCACAAGCAACCTATTCTTCTCTCCCTACAGCATAACGGCCGCCCTTGGGATGACCGAAGCCGGCGCGAGGGGAGAGACGGCCGCACAAATCAGGAAAGCACTCTCGGTTCCCTTGTCCGGTGACGACTTCCACGAAGCTATCAACAGTCTGGATTTGTCGCTTGCCGATCATGCTGAGCAAACCGAAGGTCTGACTCTCAACGTAGCCAACAGCATCTGGGCGCAGACCGGATGGGATATGCGGGTGGGGTACCTCGATTTACTCTCGCGCTACTATGGCGCCGGAGTGAACCTTCTTGATTTCAAGAACCAGCCTGATTCAAGCCGGACAATCATAAACACCTGGGTGGCCGACCAAACCAACCAGAAAATCAAGAATCTCATCCCCGCGGGCACGATCACGACGCTTACCAGACTCGTTTTGACCAACGCAATCTACTTTCTGGGAGATTGGCTGTACCAGTTCGACCCGGCGTTGACCAGCAACGAAACGTTTACCCTGCTGGATAACCAGAGGGTATCGGTGCCACTGATGCAACTGGGAGAAAACGGAAAAGAAGTACGCATGAACTATGCGCGCAAAGGAAATGTTCGTGCGATCGATCTCCCCTATCGCGGCAACCGTCTAAGCATGACGGTCGTGCTTCCGGACCAGGGTGCATTCAGGGAATTCGAACAGAACATGACCGCCGAATCTATCGACACCCTTATCCAGGCTCTCGACTCGACCGATCTCCCGCCGGTACGCCTGCCTAAATTCACCTTTACATCCGCATCTGTTTCTCTCAAGCCTGCACTCCTTTCGCTCGGGATGACCGATGCATTCACCGGGGCTGCCGATCTTTCGGGCATTGACGGTACAAAGAGCCTGTACGTGCAAGACGTGATTCACAAGGCCTTTATCGCTGTCGATGAACAGGGCACCGAGGCCGCCGCAGCAACCGCAGTGATCATAGGAAGAACATCGGCGCCGGTCGATCCGCCGCACTTTGTGGCCGACCGTCCGTTTGTCTACCTGATTCGCGACACCCGGACCGGAGCGATTCTTTTCATGGGGCGAGTTATGAATCCTACCGCAGAAGGGTAACATATGCGTTTGAGACGCCAAGCCCCCGGCCTCGCGCTGCCGGGGGCATTGTTCTTGTTTTTTACCGGATTGTATGCCTGCTGCAATGCCGCACCGATAGTTGTCCCGGGAATTGGGAAGGATGGTTCCGCGCGAACAGTCTGGGTCACCGGAAAAGATTTCCCTCGTGTCTCCGCACTGACCCTTACGTTCGCCTATGATTCTTCGGTGATAAACGCCTCGGAAGCGATCGCATCGTCTCCTATTCCGTCCACTGCCTTCGGGGCATCTTTGGACCCGGTGAATCAGAAGCTCAGCATTACCGTACAGGCAACCAGCTCATTTGCCGTCAACGATGGTGATGAATTAGTGAAACTGAGCATCCCCGACGTGTCTTCATCTGTTTCCCCTGATGCGCTCACGCTCACCGAGGCAACGTGTCTCGATGCCCATGGAAACACAGTGATGGTACAGATCGAACCGGCTGCCCAGACAATCCTTCCCTCCTACCGTCCATCTGAGGTCTCTTCGGGAACGCATCGGCAGACATCCACCCTGTCGGCGGCAGTTCTGGCCAATGGCCGGAAATCACCCATTCGGGCGAATCGTCCCAGTGGGATTGTTGTGAATGAGAATGAAAAGATATCGGTTCGACTCGGAAGGTAGTTCCACCTACTCCCCGGCAAATCGGATATCATCTCCGGTCGCTGGTTTCTCATCGGGACCTTTGGAGAAGAGCACAAACCCTGAGCTATCGTCCTTCACCGCATACACATACGGCTCTCCCCAGGGATCGGTCAGCCAGGTTCGTCGAAGAGGGCGGCCGACGGTCAGGGAAGCGATCGATTCGGGGTAGGTTCCCTGGGTCTGATGGTAGGTAAGGATAGCCCGGCGGATTTCGTTTCCGTGTAGACGCGAACTGGAGGTAGTGGACCGGAATGCGGAAGCTCGCTTTGCTACAAGCATTGTTCCTTTGTATGCGACAAATGCCCCAAGTGGCACCACGACTAAGAGGAACACGAACACCCATGCGGCATCTTTGCCCGAAAAGGCGGGGATTGCACCTTGCTTTTGCGCCCGGATAATATCCACGATCGACCAGATGAGTGTCACCGGATACAGAAAAGGAAGGAGCGTCAGCGCAATGAGAAGAAGCCCGAGCTTTGTGCGACCGTAGTAGATCTGCCCCAGACCCGGGAACAAAAGGGAAAGGAGAATGCCGATCACATGGAACCCCGGCACTGCCAGTTGGAAGACGTATCAACAGTCGACGAACCGACCGACTGGCTCAAGTCGAACTCGTGCGAGTTTCCTTCAAACTCTACGGTCAGATTTTCCGCTTTGCCGACAGCCACTTCGCAATACAGATCGAAATAGCACATACACGATGCCTTAACCTTCGGGTCATTTTTGTCTTCGACCGATATAGTATACCGGCCGTCTCCCTGCGTCACCGACATTTCCGGTTTAACGGCACAGTTCATTAGCCGGCGGGTCAGATAAAGCTCGAGAACATGATCGTTTTCCCGATAGCTCCATCTCAGTTTTTCGGCGCTACAGTACTCGGCCGAGTCAATGTCTTCAGGGGTAAATTCAACCGCCTTGCCCAGTCCCACAAAACCACCGCATTCACTTGTCTTGTGATTTTGTGAGATGCGATCCGGCCCGGTTGAACACGCCAATACCAATAGAACTACTGCAGAAACAATCACTCTTACCATCAAAAACCCTTTCGCTCTCCTGGGACCATTCCCTGTAGTGAAACTATATCCGGTTTTCCGGCAAGGCAAGAGTGAAGGAAATTCCCCCGCAACACGCTCCTCACTCCTCCATTCAAAAACTATACACCCCTTCGAAATAAACCTTATCCAGATCCTCCAGTGCCGAGAACGCACCTTTTTCCTCTGCATCGATAACCCGGACGCCAAGTGTCAAATTGAGATTATCGATTGCTTTCCAGGTCACTTCGGGTTGGTACAGGATTGCAAAGCTGTTCTCGATATCATCGAAATCGGCTACTTCCAGGCCAACCCCCAACCGAAGTATTCTTCGAAGTTTTCCTGGGACGGCCGGAAAGGCAACAGGATAACAATGCGGTTTCGCCGATAATGCCGGTTTGCCACGACGTCATCGTGTGCGGTGCCGCAAGCAGTACACGCTACGGGTCTGGTTACCGCGCCCATGCTTCGACTCGCTCAGCGGTCGCCTCCCGCTTCCTTGCTGGTAGTTCTTTCATCCTGAGCATCCTGGTGGTATTTTTCATTTTATGTTTTTCCGACTCCTTTTACTATTCACACTGCTTCCGCTGCTCGAACTCTTTCTGCTGATTCGGGTGGGGCAGGTAATCGGGGCGCTCAGCACCATTGCGGTGGTGATCGTGACCGCGATGATCGGGGCGGTACTTACTCGTCAGCAGGGATATCAGACACTGGAAAGAATTCGGGAGAACCTCTCCCGTGGTACCATGCCGGCATCGGAGATAATCGATGCCCTCCTGATATTCGTGGCTGGGGTGGTTCTACTTACTCCGGGATTCGTTACCGACAGCCTGGGATTTCTTCTTCTCATACCCCAAAGCCGACGCGGGGTTAAAAAGTGGCTGGCACGAAAATTCCGCGACTGGATCGATCGGGGCGATGTCCATATCCGCTTCTTTGGGTAGCCCAAACGCTTGCACTTTACATGCATTCTGATGTGGTTTTGGTGTTGGTGTGGCGACGCACGGTCATATCATTTTCGTGACCGGGCCTCGCGCCGCTGTGCGGCTTCGGCCTTACTCAGCCGGCACCCGCAATAATCCTGTCGATAGAGTCCCAGCTCGTTGCTAAGCCTGACACTCTCCAAAAAACCATTCTTCTTCTTGAAATCAAACGGCACATACGAGAGACCGTAATCCTCGGCCGCGATCCGGCCGGTTTCATTGAGCATGGCAATTTTTTTGTGCGGGGAAACACTCATGACCGTTGTAAAGGCAGGATACCCATTCTCTTTGCAGAAAGCGGCAGTCCTCCGCAATCTCAGCAGAAAACACTCGTAGCACCTTCGGCCACCTTCGCCGCTCTCCTCGTGGCCATCTATCGCATTCTCCCAGCTCACCGGCGCATACGAATCCGTATCGAATGGAACACCGTAGCGCCCTGCTACCTTCCGCGCCTCATCGACACGCTTCCGGTACTCTTCTTCGGGTTGAATATTCGGATTGCACCAAAAACAGTGAAGGTCATACTGATCCCGGAGCGTATGCACCACATAGGCTTCATCAGGTGCACAGCAGATGTGCAACACCAGCGGTTCTGTTTTGATGTCTTCAAGGGGAGCGGTCTGATCAGTGGTATTCATGCCGTGATTCTCATTTCAAAAACAATTCGATAACCGGGACGGCCACCCGCGGTTTTTCCACCGGCAGCTCCAATGTGAGAAGATCTGCATCCCTGGCTTCACCCATGTGATCGGCATCTTCGGGTCGAATCTCTTTCTGGATCATCCCGACCTCAGAGGCATCATTGAGCAGCTGGGCATACTCCACTTTCCCCCCGAGCCCGTCGAGGTGAAGCTGACGAAAAGGCCAGCTCATCACATGAAGGTAGAGAACATTTTTTTCCGGATTGAAGGTGAACAGGCACCCCTTGGGTGGAATATAATCCGAAGGAGCCTGGGTGCATCCGTAAATTGACCGTCCATGGCGTTTCACCCACTCCCCGATTCCCTCGAGCCGCTCCATTGTCCGTTCATCGAACTCCCCCCGACCGGTCGGTCCGACATTGAGAAGCAGGTTACCGCCCTTGCTGACCGACTCGATAAGTAACCCGATCAGCTGCTCCACACTTTTCCAGTTGCGTTCATCGCGACAGTAGCCCCATGACCCGCCAAATGTGTGGCATGCTTCCCATACCACCGGTCGTCCGTTGACTTTCACCCACTCACGAGGCATGAACTGCTCGGGTGTTTTTACGTCCTGGTCGATCTGGAGCCGGTCATTGAGAATGATATTCGGCTGATGCGTGCGTACAAGCCTGATAAGCTCATCGCCTCTCCACTGCTCCCGCCCTTTCCCGGGAAATCCATCGCGCTCAGGAAACGAAAAATCAAACCAGAGGATATCGACCGTACCAAACCTCGTCATCAGTTCTTCGACCTGACCGTGAAGGTAGGAAACATACGTATCCCATTTCCGTGAGCTGTCTGCTGCAGCATACTCCCGGTCATCACGCATCGGATGGGCCCAGTCAAGGGTGTACTCAGGATGATGCCAATCCAGAAGCGAGTGGTAAAAGCCCACTTTCATGTTCTCTTCGCGAAAAGCATCTACCATTGGTGCGATCAGGTCTTTTCCGCACGGTGTCGCAGTCGTTTTGTAGTCGGTGAGTTTCGAATCCCACAGGCAGAAGCCATCGTGGTGTTTCGTGGTCACCACGAAATATTTCATGCCTGCACGGGAAGCCATTCGCGCCCAGGTGCGGGGATCATAGAGATCGGGATCGAACCGTTTGAAGTACGACCGGTACTGTTCGGTGGTCATTTTCTCGTGGCTTTGCAGCCATTCGTGGCGGGCGCCAAGACTGTAGAGGCCCCAGTGAATGAACAGTCCGAAGCGATCATGAGTAAACCAGCTGGTATCTCCGGGTGTGCACGCCGGACCGGGTACGGCCATGGCAATCTCCTTATCCGGTTGCGGTTTTGGCTATCTTACGCGACAATCGGCGTTTTCCGTAGCGTACTCCGAGCCAGCCTCCCAGAAAGCCTCCCACAACAGCAAGCATGAACAGCACACCGGCGACACCAAAGAAAAAGCCTGCGAACACGAATGCACCACCGGCAAGAGCAATGCCGGCCATACGAACGAAACGAAAAAGATAGTATCCGTGCAGGAATCGACGAAACTCGGGATTTCGTTCACCGAGAAACCGTAACAGCCGAAGTCCTTCCTGTGTGCGTTTGCCTTTCAGTCTGCGATTCCGGGAATACCTCTCCATGACATCATTCCACCCGCTCTGCCCCACATACCGGGCGAACATCGGATACGTAAACGAGACATGCCCCTCATCGATAAGGATATCGATCATGGGAGGCATCAGTTCGCTCTCGCCGGGAACGAGTTTGTACGCTTTTCGTAGATTGTGGAAAGCTCTGAGATTCTGCCCCCGGCTCCGGTAATACTCCGCCAGAAACCAGTAGTCTTCGACACAGTACGGATACTCCTGCTTGATCACGCCCCGAACGATCTGTTCCATGCGCTCGAACTGTTCGAAATTCTGGAGGTGGTGATAGAAATCCCGCTGTATTTCCGGGTTATCAGGGTCCAGCGATAGGGCGTGTTCGAAATTCTTCTCGGCTTCCTCCGGTTTTTCAATTTCCGAAAAGAGAATGCCGCGAAGCCGGTATGCTTCGCCGTCGAGCGGGGATATGTCAAGTGCCTTACTCACCTCTTCGAGTGCATCGCTGAACCGGTTCTGATTGAGATAGACGAAGGCGAGATCGACATAGCCGACCGACGAATTCGGATAGAAGTTGATAGTTCGTCGTGCCTCCTCGGTAGCTTCATCATACTTCTCGTTCTGACAGAGGCAGAAAACCAGCCGGGAAAGACTTCGGATATGATTCGGCGAGTTGCGAAGGTGCTCCCGGTAAATGGCGGCCGCCTGATCGGGCTTATTGCGCATCAGGTGAAGATCAGCCAGGAGATCCCTGGCTTCATCGAATTGAGGGTTCAGGTCAAGTGCGGCCCGCAGGCAGGTTTCGGCTTCTTCCGGCCGCCGCATCCGCTGGTAGGCGATACCGGCGTTTCGGAGAGTTTCAGGATTCTCGACCCCGGCTGCACGGGCTTTTTCGAAATACTGTATGGCGATATCGAAACGTTCTAATTCATTGTAGTACCAGATCATCGAGCCCAGCACAGCTTCGCTGGCAGGTTCGAGCTTCTCGGCTTGCTGAAGGTACTTGAAACCCTTTTTGAGGTCTCCCATCTGTGAGTAGGCATAGAACATGCCCAGAAGGCAATCGGTATTGTCTTTATCTACTGCCAGCCCGTGTTCGAGACAGGGAATAGCCCGCTCGGGTTCGTCCCGTTCAGCATAGATTTGAGCATACAACTGGCACAGGTCGGGTTCATTGGGAAAGACGCTCTGATATCGGTCCAGTAACTCCAGTGCTTCATCGAGCAGTCCGATTTCGATCAACTCCCGGACTTTGTCTATCAGATCGTCTAAATCCAGCCACTCATCACCGAGGGGTTCACTCATGATTTGCTATCTGCCGTTTCTCCGGTTTCCAGTATTTTCGCAGGATGCGCTCGTTCCCAGAGCCGCTCGGCTGCCGCCACCACACCGAATCCACCCACCAGGCAGACCAACGCGACAATAGCACCAAACGGGGATTCAGCTTTTGCAGGTGCCAGCTGATACACTACCATCAGGGCGGCGACTGCGCAGATAATCGGAATGCCGAAAACAATACCCGCCGCAAGTGCTTCATTGGGGATAAACCTTTGAATCCTCAGCCGCTGTCCTTGCGATAACCCACTGGTTCCATCGCCACGAACGAACACCTTTGACTGAGTTCTCTTTCTGTTTCCTGCGGATCCACATCCTTCAGAGCCGCACGAGGCACATCCTTCCGTGCTGTCGGGATCTCCGCAAACAGTCTCGACCCACGCACCGCGCGCCTCCACTTCCTTAACCCGCGCTTCTTCGATTTTGTATTCGCCCAGCATTGCCACGTTGTTCCTCCACAATGATTTACCCACGCTTTGCTCACCTCCACCCGTTGGCCTGGAGGCTACAATAAAGGCCTTTTATAATGATGTACGGTTTTCCCGCCCTCAATAATGTATCGATCGACCACAGAACTGAGATTGCAGAGAATTTCATACCCAATGGTGCCGGCCTTCCGCGCGATTTCATCAGCCGTAATGCATTCTTCTCCCTGATATCCGAGAATTACAGCTTGATCTCCGGGTTGCACCGAGGTATTTGGCCCCAGGTCGACCATGATGTAATCCATGGTTACTCTCCCCGCTATAGGATGCCTTCGCCCCTGGAGCAGAACGAAACCGTCGTTGCTGAGAAGGCGGGGCACCCCATGGGCATAGCCGGCGGCAATTGTACCGATACAGGTATCACGGTCGGTAGTGTAGGTGCCACCGTAACTGACCGGCGTGCCGGCCGCCACAGACTGCACCCGTACAACGGGTGCTTTCAGGTTCACGACCGTTTTCAGCTCAAGACCGAAATCCTGTTCCGGATCCGGGTTACACCCGTACAGCACGATCCCGGGTCGAATGAGTGTCTGAGAGATTTCACCAAAACGTGCAATCGCGGCACTGTTTGAGAGATGAACCAGCGGCTTTATTCCAGCCTCGTGTAACTGCACCAGAACAGCCGCGAAACGGTCATACTGACAGCCTACCGAATCGGTCGCCGGAATATCTGCCGAGGCAAAATGCGTGAAGATTCCCTCACACCGGAGCTGGTGACTATTCCCAAGAGCCTCCACCAGGTCAGAGGCACCCTCACAGGGTATACCAAGGCGCGTCATCCCTGAATCGATATTGACATGAAACGTTATAGGCACCCCGATGCTTCGCCAGAAATGCAGGTTTTCGAGTCGATTCAGCGTGAACCGGACATGATGACTGCTCCCCCACTCGATTTCATCGGCGGATGCTTCGCCAAGCACCAGGATGGGGGAAGTTATCCTGCCTTTGCGCAAAGCTTCTGCCTCGCCGGTCCGCGCTACGGCAAAAAACCGAACGCCTTCGCGTTCAAGTGCCTGGGCAATTGGCAGCGCTCCACATCCATACGCCTGGTCCTTCACAACCGCAATCACTTCCGAACCGTGTGCCCGTGCTCCAATCCGGCGGAAATTGTGCAAGACATTGTCTATGAGTACCTCGATAAACGGAACATGATAAGGGCGGATATCGGATTTGCGGCTCATGGGGATCTATTCTTCGATCTTTTCGGCAGTGATTTTCCACTCATTATCGACACGCGTCCTGAAAAAACACGAGTAGTAGTTCTCGTGACAAGCGGCACCGCTCTGCTCGATCTTAAACAGCAAAGCATCTCCATCGCAATCGATCTGAACGCTTTTTACCTTCTGCACATGTCCCGATGTCTCTCCCTTGAGCCAGCGTTTCTTCCGACTCCGGGACCAGTAGACCATGGTATCGGTTTCCAGTGTTTCCGCAAGTGTCTCGCGGTTCATATAGGCAAGCATCAGGACCTCCCCCGTTTTTGCATCCTGAGCAATTGCAGTCACCAACCCTTTTTCATCGAATTTTACAGCATCAATCAATGACATTGTTCATCCTTTCACCTTTGGCATTGTTCTTCAAAAACTCTGATTGGCCTCCGAGCCCTCATTCCCTGATCTGACCAACCCCTTCCACAATCCATTTGTAGGTAGTCAGGTCGTCGACACCCATCGGACCGCGGGAATGAAGCTTGTCCGTCGAAATCCCGATTTCGCATCCCATACCATATTCACCGCCATCGGAAAACCGCGTGCTTGCATTGACAATAACCGAAGAAGTGTCTACACGACTGCGGAATTCTTCGATCTCTTTTCTGACGGTGCTGACAATCGCATCGGTGTGTCGTGAACCGTACTTGTTGATATGATCAATTGCCCCGGAAACGCCATCAACTTCTTTCACTGCAAGCCGAAGATCCAGGTACTCAGCACACCAGTCCTCTTCTGTCGCCTTTTTGACCTTCGAGGAGATCTTCTTAACGGCAGTATCCCCATACAGCTCCACGCCGCCTGCAAGCAGCTCTTCGATAAGAGCCGTTTTCTTTCCTGCCGACATCCCCTTGTCGATTAGGAGCGTCTCCATGGCATTACAGACTCCCGGACGCTGGGTTTTGGCATTCACTGCGATGGGAATCGCAATATTCATGTCTGCCTTTTTCGAGACAAACACATGACAGACACCCTTGTAATGCTTGATAACAGGTATTCGTGATTTCTCGACAACCCTGCGAATGAGGCCCTCTCCTCCGCGCGGAATAATCAGATCGATGTGTTCATCCTGCTGAAGCAGAATGTCGACCGCGGCACGATCGGTGGTTCCAACCAGCTGCACCGCCGAATCGGGCAAGCCGTTCTCGGCCAGTGCCTTGGAGAAGAGCCGGGCCAATGCACGATTTGAATGAAATGCTTCGGAGCCCCCACGGAGAACCACGGCATTCTGTGATTTCAGGCAGATAGCCGCAGCATCGACCGTGACGTTTGGTCGCGACTCATAGATAATCCCTACAACACCAATCGGGACTTTCGTTTTATAAATTCGCAATCCGTTTGGCCGAACGCGTTCATCGAAATTCTTCCCCACCGGGCTTTTCAGCTTTCCCACCACTTTCAGGCCATCGATCATCGATCCAATGGTCTTGTCAGAGAGCGTCAGCCGATCGATCATTGCCGCAGAAAGACCCTTTTTTCGAGCTGCGGCCAGATCTTTTTCATTCTCTCTCTGAAGACGTTTCTTTTCGGAATCGAGAAGCTTCGCCATCGTTCCAAGCGCTTTGTTAATACGCGACACCGAAACGGTAGCCATCTCCTCTGAGGCTTTCCGGCTTTTCCGAACAAGGGAGAGAATCGACTTCTGAAGTTTTTCATCACTCATTGCACATCCTCACTCTCTGAATTGACACTATCGGGTACGGAGGGGGCGGTCCTGCTGTGTATGTTTTCTGCAGGTGCGGCGTATTTACTGCCGCCTGCACTACTGTCTACCACCAAAGCGCCGGCATATTTTTCGGTGGTTGCCTGAACTCCGGCATGTCGATAAGATAACATCGAACAGAGCATCTGCACTGTCCAGATACGACTTGGCAAGCAAAAACTGTCCGCAGAGAGCCGCCCAGGAACTGAGATACAGGCACTTGCTTTCTTCATGCAACGTATTCTGCTCATAACCTACAAACCGTCCGGCCAGGACTTTCTCCCGATTGTACTCGGAGAAACTGCTGTCGTAGGCAGCCCGGATCCGGTCCCAGGATTCGTTTCCCCAGTCCCTCTCCCCTGAAAAAGTCCTTCATAAAACACGAAGAAAACAGACAGGCTGTCACCAATCCGAGTGCAAAGAGAACCAGGGGCTGAGAGCCAGGGAAGAGTTTCCTTTGATACTTTTTCGTTTCTGAACCACGCATACCCCCCGTGCAAGATGTACCGGATCGGGAGCCAAGCGAAAAGCTCCTCAGTGCGCCTGCGATCGACACCCTTTGCATGAGGCTTTCACGATTTAAGTGTTTCGTTCCCGCTGCATGCAAGAAACCGTTGGGAGCACCAGCGAAGATGCCCGTGAACAACCGGCAGTGGCACTACTCCACAAGCATCGGGAAATACCCTTCGCAGCCGGCTCGACATCAGTGGAGTTGTCGCTATCCTCCAAGTGAACAGGCCTGCCCACCGCCACAGGAGCCGGCACCGGGGCATCCCGACGACACGCACGATGGCACCGAGCCACTCTGGCTCATCGTGATTCCTCCCGGAGCGGAAACAAGCTTTTCGGTATCACCGGAAGTGCATTTGGGACAAGCAACCGAGTCGCTTTTCTCGCGAGAGATCAGTTCTTCGAACTGGTTTCCGCATCCGTTACACCTGTATTCAAAAATGGGCATACATTTCTCCTTTGCCGTACGACCGAATTACTCAGGAAAATACAACCGGGTGGCAAAAAACTCTGATTTCGCTGCCGCAGGAGCCTCTCTTTGAAATAGAAACGGCAGCCACAAAGGGGCTGCCAGAGATATTCCGAAGATACACGGAGGAGTCGATTATGAGGCGAACTCCTCAAACGGTATCCCTTCGTCGATCAACATTATGGGTATGTCTTCGCGTATCGGGTAGAGATATTTCTTGTCTTCGCGAACCAGGCCGGCACTTATTTTTTCCTTCACCGGTTCACCGGCACGATTCTTGAGAGTACCTTCTTCAATACGCTTATTAATAGCCTCGATCGGGGCGCCCTCGACCAATGTGACATCTTGCTTTGTTTCGGGGCAGCATAGAATATCCAGAAGCTCTTTGTCGACCATAGATTAAACCTTTCGGATGATTAAGTGGCCTGAAGGGCTAAATACCCGGAATCTATCACATGAGAAAATAATCTTATGCGAGCCTGTACGCGAATCCCGCAACCTATCCCGCAGTGCTTCTGCCATGAATCACCGCTGTTCCCGCCCATGCCCATTCACCAATTTGAAGAATACACAAGAAGTCGCACTCGCAAGCACGTCTGTAGAAAGCACTCAGGCATCTCATGAAAATCGGGTATCCATGCATAAACAGATCGCTGGGATGCACGGCGAGCTCGACATTTCGTCTGCGAAACCTCTGCGATGAACGATTGGTAGAGACCGTTGCGTACAATCTCACCTGTCTGCATCGCATACTCAATTACAACGTCGAAAACGAGCTGTATTTTTTTCGCATTTCCTCGGATCTCATCCCGTTCGCCTCACACCCGGAATGCACTTTCGATTGGCCATCATTTTTCTCCCCGGAACTTAGAAACATCGGTGCCATTATCAAACGGCACAGCATTCGCATCTCGATGCATCCCGATCAGTTCGTCCTGATCAACGCGAAAAAAAGTGATATTGTCGACAGGAGCATCCAGGAGTTACACTACCATGCGCGGGTTCTGGACGCTCTCGGACTGACCTGCGCCGCTAAAATCCAAATCCATGTTGGCGGTATGTACGGGGAAAAACAAGAAAGCATACGTCGCTTCATCGATGTTTATAAATCCCTGGATCGATCAGTTCGTCGTCGGCTGGTTATCGAAAACGATGACAACAGGTTTACCGCATCCGACTGTCTTCGGATCAGCAACACCTGCGGTATACCCGTCTTGTTTGATAATTTTCATCACCGCATGCACAACTCAGGCGAAAAAATGCCTGACATGCTCAAAGAGTGTGCTGCTACCTGGCGTAAATCCGATGGTGCTCCAATGACCGATTACAGTTCGCAACAACCCGGGGCCCGTCCGGGGGCGCATGTTCGGTCTATCGATACCGCTGACTTCCGATCTTTTCTCCGGGAAACACTGAGTGTCGACTTCGATATCATGCTCGAAATAAAGGACAAAGAGGCCAGTGCCCTGCAGGCTATGGATATCCTGCGAGGTGACCCCCGATGTTTCAGAGAGGAAACCAAATGAGCTTACCACCAATCAAGGTAGGAATCAGTGCATGCCTTCTGGGAGAAATGGTTCGCTACGACGGCCAGCACAAGCTCGACCGATACCTTCGAGACACCCTCGGCAAATATGTCCAATGGATACCGGTATGCCCCGAGGTAGGGTGCGGCCTGAGTATTCCCAGAGAAGCCATGCGGCTGGTGGGAAGCAGCTCCGAGGAAGCGCGTCTGACCACGGTTCGATCCGGGATCGACCATACCCTTCGAATGCTGGACTGGACACAAGAAGAGCTTGCGAGACTTGCCCCTCAAGAGCTGTGTGGATTCGTTTTCAAGACCAAATCTCCAAGCTCCGCAATGCGTGATGCCAAACTCTATACCGAAAAAGGTCACCCTTCCCAAAGCGGGCCAGGCCTATTTGCCCGGGAGTTCATGAAAAGCTTTCCCGACATTCCCGTAGAGGATGATGGCAGACTGCATGATGCCGGCTTGCGGGAGAATTTTATCGAACGCGTATTCGTCTTTGCCCGATGGAAGCAGTTTTACTCCGGCAGGCGAATGGCCCGGGAGTTTATCGAATTTCATACCATCCACAAACTTCTTTACATGGCGCACAGCCCGAAACACTACAGTGCGCTCGGCAAACTGGTCGCAGGCGTGAAAAAGAAACCTTCAGACGCTCTTCTGGAGGACTACTTTCATACCATGATGGACTGCCTGCGACTCATTGCCACTGTTAAGAAACATGTAAATGTCCTCTACCATGCAATGGGCTATTTCAAGACCAACCTTTCGGCCGAAGAAAAACGGGAACTGCGCGAGATTATCGAAGAGTACCAGAAAGAGCTGGTGCCGCTCATCGTCCCCGTTGTACTCTTCCGGCATTACACGCGAAAATACGCCCAGGAATACCTCGAGAAACAGGTATATTTCTATCCGCACCCCGATGAATTGAAGCTGCGTAATCACGTGTAAATGTATTTTAAAGATTACGAGCCAATTAATGAGGAGAAATGATGGCGAGAAAAACAAAAAGGGTTGTCGTGATAGGCGCCGGTCCGGGTGGTCTTACCTCGGCCATGATCCTTGCGAAAAAGGGGTTTGATGTCCGAGTCTACGAAAAGCAAAATCGGGTGGGAGGAAGAAACGCGACTCTCACCTTAGGGCCTTATACCTTCGATACCGGCCCTACCTTCCTCATGATGAAACATGTTCTCGAAGAGGCCTTTGCCGAGGCGGGAAAAAAACTCAGGGATTACTGCAACCTCGTCGAACTCGACCCGATGTACAAGCTGTCCTATACCGATCTCGATGTCTATCCGACACGAAAGCGGGCAAAGATGGCCAGACATCTATCCGAGCTGTTTCCGGGAAGCGAAAAGGGACTGCAAAAGTTCTACAAAAGAGAGCAGGTGCGTTTTGATAAGATGTACCCGTGTCTTCAGAAGCCCTATTCTTCGTTCAAGGACCTTTTCTCTCCTCCTTTAATCAAGGCATTACCGCACCTCGCACTCACACGCTCACTGTTTCAGGTCCTGGGAGATTATTTCCCTCCCGAGCGGCTTCGCACAAGTTTCACCTTTCAAGCCAAGTACCTTGGCATGTCTCCCTGGGAATGCCCCGGCGCTTTCACGGTCATACCTTTTATCGAGCACAATTTCGGTGTTTTCCATGTGATTGGGGGCTTGAGCAGAATCTCGGAGGCAATGGCCGAAGTAGTCCGGCAAAATGGCGGCAGCATAACCCTCTCCTCGCCGGTTCGCCGGGTTCTGACTGAACGCGGGAAGGTAACAGGGGTTGAACTCACGACCGAAGAGCGAATCGATGCCGATGCGGTCGTGGTCAACGCCGATTTCGGGCATGCAATGACAAGCCTGTTCGAACCGGGAGTACTGAAAAAATACACTCCTGAACATGTCGCGAACATGAAGTATTCCTGCTCGACCTTCATGCTGTATCTTGGAGTGAATACCACCTATGATGAACCCCACCACAATATTATCTTTGCGCAGGATTACAAACGGAATATCGAAGATATCGCCAAACTTCGCGCACTGCCCGATGACATGTCGATTTACGTCAGAAATGCTGCGGCATCGGATCCAACTCTCGCCCCCGACGGACACTCAGCGCTGTACGTATTAGTTCCCGTTGTTAACAATAAAGGACCGGTAGAATGGACTGAATCGGTCATTTCCGAGTATCGTGAAAAAGTCCTCGACCGCATCGTCGCCCGCACCTCCATGAAAGACCTGAGAAGCAGAATCGTTGAAGAGAAAGTCCTCACGCCATCGTGCTGGGAGAGGTCCTATGATGTCTTTGAAGGAGCGACGTTCAACCTCGCCCATAACCTTCGGCAAATGCTTTACTTCAGGCCGCGAAATCGATTTGAAGAAGTACGGGGATGCTACCTTGTTGGTGGAGGCACGCATCCCGGCTCGGGCCTCCCGACAATCTACGAATCAGGTAGAATTTCATCACGCCTTGTAGAACATGACCTGGGCGGTCCCGGGTCCAGGTGATGAAAGCCGGAGTTTGCGTCCTTGTTTGTGTCATTTTCGGCGTTTCAGGTGCAGATACCACATGCGTTTCTCCTGTTGGAATGCCAACCCGTACCAACGATCCAGAGACGTATCACCTCGAGCTGCGGTACATGTGGTCTGGAGTAACCCCATCAATCCCTGGCGCCAGAGCTTGACCCGAAAGCATCCGGATAAGTGCACTCAAACCCCGGGACTGACGTGATCCGCCGAGCACCACCACCGTCAGAGCTATAATCCCCGGTCCTGAATTTCATCGATGTACCCGATCGTACCGTTTTTCAGGTTTGCCGCATTGGCTTCGTCGGTATCCAGATGCATCGACAGCTTGTATTCAGGACTCACCCGTACAAGTACATCCCCGAAAATCAGCTCCCGGTCTCCCTCGACTCGTACGCGCACAACGTAGCGATCCCGCAAACCCATCCGAAGAGCATCTTCCGGAGTCATGTGGATGTGACGAAGTGCGCAAATGACTCCTTCGGCGAGTTCCACCGTTCCCACGACTCCCTCAAGCGCGATACCGGGGGTTCCTTTGAGATCCCCCGATTCCCGGATTGGAGGATGTAGACCCAGCTTGAACTGCTCGGTCATCGCAATTTCCACCTGTGTTTGCGACCGGGCGGGACCGAGAACCCGGACCCGCGCAACCCTTCCTTTCGGCCCTACCAGGTCCACCTGCTCTTTGCAGGCAAACTGACCGGGCTGGGACAGATCGCTGATGGGTGTGAGTTCATGTCCGGCACCAAAGAGAGCCTCCACATGCGCCTGCGAAAGGTGAACATGGTGAGCTGAGATTTCGATGGGAACAGGCACCTTATCCGGCCGCTGAATAGCAGATGAAGCAGAGCGGCGGCCGATTGCCCTGAGAGCCTCGCGCGCAATCATTAGTTCTTCGTTGGCAGGTATGACCAGAACATCGACCTGAGAGTCTTCGGTGGAGATCGCAACAGGATGCTTCACACATCCTGCTTCCCGGTTTCTCTGATCGTCGATTCTGATCCCCATATGTTCAAGTCCCTGGCAAGCAAGACTCCTGACCCCGGCGCTTCCCTGTCCGATTCCTCCGGTAAAGACAACGACATCCAACCCTCCCATCGCCGCGGAATAAGCGCCGATATACTTACGAATGCGATAGGAAAACGCTTTGTATGCAAGCAACGCCCGGTGGTCGCCAGCTTGAGCTGCCGATTCGATCTCACGCATATCGTTTGAGATTCCCGAAAGCCCCAAAAGGCCGCTCTTGTTCTGCAAGAGCTCATCCAGCTGCTCCGCGGCAACTGCCCCCGTACGAAGCAGGTAGCTGATCGCACCCGGGTCGATATCCCCGCATCGCGTGCCCATTATCAACCCCTCCGTCGGCGTCATTCCCATGGTTGTATCCACTGACCGCCCATGGTCGACCGCACATAACGAGGCCCCGTTTCCGAGATGGCAGGTCACGACCTCCAGCTCGTTGAATGGACGTTTGAGAAATTCCGATGCTTTCAGGGCGACATACATGTGCGAGGTACCGTGAAATCCATAGCGCCGTACGCCATCTTTCTCGTAGTATTCATACGGAAGCCCATACAGGTGAGCATACGATGGCATCGTGTGGTGAAAGGCGGTGTCGAACACGGCAACATGAACCGCCGAAGGAAACAAACGACGCGCTTCACGGATGCCCAGGAGATTGACCGGATTGTGCAGCGGAGCCAGCTCAGAGAGCCGATCGATTTCTTCCTCAACCTTCTCATCGATAATTGCCGCGCTTCCGTAGGTTTTCCCGCCGTGCACTACGCGGTGGCCAATAAGATCGACCGTACCATTTCGATCAAGCGCGTCGATTTCCTGAGACCGCAGCATGTCAAATGCCGCTTTGAGTGCATCGGCATGTCTTCCTGCCCCCAGCTCTCGCGAAATGACGCGCCCCCCGTGGTGGATGCTGAGCGACATAGACGATGAGGTCCCGATTCGCTCTACTGCACCTGTGGTCTGCATTGTACCTGTCGTGTCGAACAGGCTGAACTTGAGCGATGAAGACCCGTTGTTTATCACCAGGATTTTCAGGGGAGTTTCGGCATGAAGCCGCATGCCATAGGGGTCCTTGTCACGGTTTAGCAGCGCCTTTTCCACCCCTTCGCGCTCGTTTTCCACCGCAAGCGCCCTGGATCTATCGGTGATTATCCTTGAAAGCGCCTTTATCGCCGCTGGAACGGTCATCAACCGCTCTGTCACGACTTCTTCGGGAACAAGCAATGCTTTGCATCGTGTAACTCCGATCACATCTGCAACGGTCCGATCCCCGGTCATTACCGACATCTCACCGAACACCCCGGCCGACTCTACTGCCGACAGCCGCTTACGGTTGCCGGCGTTGTCAACTACCGAAATCTCTGCTTTGCCCTCGAGAAGAATACCCAGAAACCGACCGGTTTCACCAAATTCGATCACTGCTTCATGCGGCTCAAAGGTAACTATTCGCGAGTCTTCGATTGTTTCCCGCACAACATCTTCAGGAATATCGGCAAAGAGCGATGTCTTTTCTTTTAGAAAAGAAACAAGGTCATTGGATTTCATAGGTGATTCGTTCTGTTTTTCTGGGTTCGGTGTTTTGAGGCCCGCGGTTGCCGGTGGAGGTACACATGCCTATTAGAGTATAATCCGGGCAAATTCTCGGACAATAGAATTGGCATTCGTCTGGGACACTTGCTCGATTTCACCTTCATTCTGTTCCGGATTCAGATTGAGAAAGAACTCACTCTTGTCCTCTCCCACAAAAACTTTTGTTGCAATCCATCCTCCCTCCGGTTTCAATTGGAAATAGCCGGTTTTCGAATCCCGACTCATGTCGGTGCCCGTGATGATGGCACGAAACTCCACGCGCTCTCTGGATGACACCTCGGAAAGGATGTCCGAGACGTTGGTTGCGCCGGTCTCGGTCGCCAGTGCATAAAGAAATGCTCGACTATGCGGGCCATCCACACGAAGCAATGCTCCGTCAGTGACTGCATATCCACTGTCTGGATTGAATCGTTTCAGCAGGATTTCTATGCCGAACGCAGTACCCCCCGTATCTGTGCCGAACCGGGCGTAGTACGTCTTGCGCTTCCCGTCATCGGCTGTCTGGCTTTGGGTTTCAGTAATCTCAAACTGCACCCTGTTCTGCTGTCCGATTTCTTGTTGCCGTCCGCAGCCGGTAAGTACAACCAGAACGAACACAACGCAACCGGACAAGAGCCTGGCCTTCATGATATTACTCCTGGTTTTTTTGCTGTATGTCTATGGCCTTCTGTACGAAACGCTGCATGGGATAGTACGTCCGAAAGCCCTCAAAAGCCTGCCTTGCTGTATCCTGAATAGCCGCCGGATTTGCAAGGAGGTTTGTGCACGTTTCCACGAGGTTTTCGTACGGGACAGAACAGAGTTCCACCCGGGGGTAGGGATTCACCGGAGACTCTTCTGTCACAACACAACAGCCGTTATTGAGCAGATACGAAATCCTGACTGCCTCGAAAATTCGAACCGCATAGAAGTGAACATTCAGGATAACTCTTGACCTGGAGATTATTGCGTCTCTTTCTTTTCCGTAGACCCCAAAGAGCGTCTCGACACGAACTCCGTTTCTCTCTCTGAGTTGATCGACAATCTTTTTCCGTCGATCCCCGAGGCTTCCATAGAAGAGAACATCTATGTCGCGGTCTGCGATTGGTTTGTGAGGAATCTGCTGGAGATTGGGGTGATACCCCAGAGGCACGTGAACCGCAGAGATTCCCCTCTGCTTGAGAAACGCGATATTCTCGCTGGAGTAGTCCCAGACGGCAGAGGCATTGCCCAGTACCGCACGAAGGTTATCGGAATAGGCTCCCTCGGTCGCGCTCAACTGCTCCAACTGGTAGGGGATATACCGGTATGACTTGAGATGGCTGCCGTAAGCAAGAAGATGACATCCGAGGATAATATTTGTGCTGTTGGGTGCCAGCTCATTGAAGGCTATGTCACAGGAGAACCGAAGGGACTGAAAGGTCGATTTCAGCAGATAAGCAACTTCCAGGAAACAGGCAGCATGAGTGTAGCCGGGAGGAACTATTATGCAGACACGGTAGGAGTTCTGAAGAGCCATACATGAGAATATACAATGTCGAGCTGTTTCATGGTCCTGGGCCTTGTTATGTTCCAGGATGCAGGTGGGAGCATTCCGGTCGAAAGCTCCTGTGGAGTGACCGTACTTCCACACAGTGCTACTGGCAAGGAGTATCAGTGTTGGCGAGACAACAGCAACGGCTCAGTTTTCGGCAATGCCCACAAGCAATTCCCGTAGTGCGCTTTCGATTGCGGTGTGCAGCACATCTTCGATACGGCCAGTCGTATCCAAACCTTTCCAGGACCCGCTGGTTTCGATAACGATCCTGTTGACAAGCGTCGTATCCGTCATCTCCATAACGGCAGCTTCCAGCTTCAGCAGTATGTCGAGTTTCTGCCAGAGCTTGCCACGCTCGCGCATCTCCAGGTTCAGGACATCGATCTCCACGGCATGCGTCGCCTCAGAACGGTAGTCCGCCTGAATCGCTTTTTTTTTGAGGAGTACATGAAGCGATTGCTTCAGCGAAGAATCGATGGATGGCTCGATGAAAACCGACGAAAAGTTCACTGCACTGCTTCGAGTGCGTCCGAGATAATTCGGCACCGAGTCATCATAGGTTTTCTCCACGCTCCCGACATAAATCCTGAGATCGGTTCGGACCGGTGGGATTGAATCGAATTCACTCAACCGGGAGTCGATAATGACCGAATCGACAGCCGGTGGCGCAGCCTTGCTGCTTTGGGCAAATGTTCCCCCCACAAGCATTCCAACTACCAGTAGCGCTCTCATAGGACAAAGATCTGACTTACCTCGTGGCATGAGTGCTCCTAAAACGGATCTATTACCGGAGGCTGGATAATACACGTAGTCGTGCGTGAAAACGTGACTTCTTTCTCCTCCGACCAGGCTCCGTCACTGTCCTGCACCCGGAACGTAAGCGTGTCGGTGCCGGTCCAGTTACTGTCAGCGACAGCCTTGGGTACAACGGTAATCCGCCCCGTGAACACCGGCAGCACAATGCAGCCAAACCCCGGCACACAGCTTTCTTTGTAATGCATGACAGAGTCTACTTTCAGATGAGTCCCTCCAGAGAAATCCCACCGACCAGTCAGGTTTGCCGGATCTTCTTCATCATAGTAGGAACTCTCCAACGACAATGTATCGAACCAGGCACTGCATTGTTTGCGCTGATTGCCAATTGTGACGACCGGTTTATCGTTGACACCCGTCACCACGAACGCCAGATTCACCTCATCGACCTGTCCCCGTGAATCCATTACCTGAAAGGATATGACTTCGCTGACCGTCTCCCCGACAGCAAGCGTCGAATCCGTCGAGGTAATCACAACGCGCGGTGGACCCATGAGCGTGTCTACCGCAAGCTTACCCGGCTCACCAGCCACGGTCCATGTAAGAGAATCAAGTTTGTAGGAGGCCGGGTCGGTGATTTGTGGATTGGTTATCGACACCGAGTCCATAAGGTATATCGTATCGAACGCCTGTCCTTCGGCAATGCTTTGCCCGGAGATGGAAAGCTCTGGAGGATAGCTTTTTTCTCCATAAAACTCCAGCTCTACATCGAGCGTCGTTTGATTTCCCGCACGGTCTCGAACCCGTATCGTCTTAACGGTAATTCCGGAATCCAGACTCGAAAGCACCGCTTCGGCAGTATCACCGATAACCGACATGAGATCGCCACCCATTGTAACCGAATCGATCCCCGACTGATCGGTTACAAGGGCCCTGATTGTTACAGGAAGATTCAGTATAGTGTCGGGGAGATTACTTATGAGCGAAAGCTCCGGATCAGCCGTGTCGATTACAACCACCGTGCATTGTGCCGTCGCACTGACCTGCTGGTCATTATCGATTGCATGCACGAAACAGAAAAGGCTGTCAAGCGAAGTTCCGTGAATGGTGCGTTCAACCCGTTTCGTGGTACTTGCAGACAAAAACACATTTGTATCGATTACGGTCCCCTCCGAAGATGTCAGGCGAAAGATCGAGGCAAGAAGAGAACCATCGGTATCTTCGAGCTCGAAGCCCACCGTTACCGAGTCTTGGATATGAACCGTATACAGGCCTTGTTCCGCATCGGCGGTTGGAAGGCTGTTATCGGATTCCACGATATGGATGGTCTTCAAGAGCGAATCTGCTCCACCGGCAGTCCTGGTGACGGTAGCTTTCAGGGTCCAGGTCCCCGGCTCAGCGATACTCAGGTAAAAAGGTATGAGTGCATCCACCGTATTTCCCGAGGCAAGCACCCTGCTGCTGGATTGGCCAGAAAGCATAATCTGGTAATTATCCAGATGTGACGGAAAACGCGTGACCAGCGTGCAGATAATCGCCTGCCCTGCCGACAAGGAATCATTTCGCGACGATATTTGCCGGAACGAGCGCAGCGGATCCAGCCCCGCATCTCGTGAAGAGTCGGCTTGTCGGACATGTATTTCGCGAGTCAACCGGTCTTCTTCCCCGTTGGTTTTCAGGATTGTAACCAGCAAGGTCCATTGCCCCGTATCCCCATCTCCGACGCTGAGCACAAGGGGTACCAGAGAATCTTTCACTACCCCCTCTTCGATACCGATGGTGGTGTTTTCCCGGGATATGTCCACGAAATAGCTGTCAACGTACCCCGGTTTTGTCACCATGAGCGTACAAAGCAGCTCCTGTCCTTCAACCAGTGAGTCCCCAAGAATGGTAAGCGTGGAAAGCGAGCGATTCTGATCGATCCGCGCGTCTTCGGCGGGATCCGTCGGAAGAGGAGGAGCGGCGCACGAAAGAAGCAAAATGATACTAACCAGAGGCTGGGCGTATAAGAGGTGAAATCTATTCATACAGACCTTCCATTTGATTGCCCTTCGTTTTTACACCAAAAAGGAATATACAATCACCACCTGCGTCGTGATCAACAAATCGGGTAATGTATTTTTTTCAGTATGGCACAGCGTACCGGAACCGCGAACCTCCCCTTGCACGGCGGGAAAGCCCCCGCATGGCTTTTCGGACGAATGGTAAA
>JBEPYC010000008.1:0-33676 GCA_041641555.1 Chitinivibrionales bacterium
GCACTTTCGCCATTAAAGGGCCATTCGACAGCAGTTTCACTTTGGCAACCGCGCTCTTGCTGGAAATAATTGTGTCGTTGGCCGGAGATTTGATAATCCAGGCATTACCCCGTTCACCGTTATCCTCAAATATGTGCATGTCTTTGAATGTCTGCCGAGTCTTCTTGTTGGTTATGTTGAACGACCCGTTCTTGTTGATGCTAACCTTGAGGTATTGGTTTTCCAGGGACGTTGGTGACGACGCGATGGTACGACTGGTCTTCGGCGATTCTTTCTCGACCATTCGGTACGTTTCATAACCCACCGGCGGAACGTCAGCTGTCAAGTATCCGGTTACTCTCCGAACCGGAAATCTTCGAGTGAAACCGTCTTGGGGAACCGCCAGGTTGAGATCGTTTTCTTCCACTGGCTGGAAGGCGACCGCTTTCCCATTACTATCCACAAAGGAAAACTTTTTCGTGGTGGATTCCTGTGGGAGATCAACCTGGACCTCTATGGTTTCTTTCCGGGCGAACGGCTGAGAGTTGAACATTGTAAGCAGGATGCTTTCTTCCGGGAACTCCGATGAATCGATCGATTGAACGACCGATCCCAGTGACCGTCGGGTGATAGCATCGGAGAGGGTTTCAATTTCCGAATACCGGTAAAGCATATCCTTATGGACCTTATCGATACTGCAGCCGCAGATGTCATCATGCGCATGGTTGGCAAACAGCATTTTGAGGCCTTGCTCGAGGAATGTTCCAGGGTACTCGGCACCCAAAAGCCATGCAACCGACGCCATTGGCTCCGCCCAGCGGAAAAACTTGTATTCGCATCGTCTGTTATGCTGTTTCAGGTACATGCGGGTGGACAGAATGCCCGGATGTAGAAAACAAAAGCCCTTTCGTCCGGACTTGTTCGTCAGACGCATTTCGCCGGTAAGTGTCTTGAGACTCTTTACTTCCTTTTTAAGGATGTCCATCACATTAGGCAACGAATCGTGTACCATCTTGTCGCCCTTCATGACCTTGTTAGCATCCTTTATCAAGCGAGGCATGTTACGATAGGGTGGTGCCTGGTCCATGCCGTCGAGATAGAGCAGATGCTTGGTGGTAGCATCTTTTATCTCCCATTTCTTTGTCTCGGTGAGGGCCGGTTCGACATTGTCCGGATTATAGAGATCAGGTGCTTGGAGAATCGAGTACTCGTGCTCGTTGTCCATGCGAAATGGCAATCCGGGTTTATGCCAGCGGTATTTCCAGGATTCGGGTTCGAAAGGCCACATTTCGTACATGATAGGAAGACTGCCGAATCCCCAGAACACGACTCGACCATCAGGAAACTGTTCCACCAGACATTTGGTGCCGTCGGCGCCTTTCCAGTAAAACTCTTTTCTGGCAGCGTCGGCATTGATCCCACGGTAAAAGAGCAGCGAATCTATGCCAAAACCGGCGTAAATCTGTGGCAGCTGTGAAACCTGGCCGTTGGATGTAGGATTATACCCAACTTTCATGACCCCGCCCCATTCATTTGCCACTTTGTGACCCATGCCGAGATTCCTCACAATTGACTCACCGTCAATCAGATTCATTTCCGGAAGAGTGTACCAGGGACCAACAAGAAGACGCCCTTTTTTGATGTATTTCTTCAAACGTTCAACCGATCCAGGTTTTACAGCTGCAAAGTCTTCCAGGGGGATGGTCTGCGAATCCAGGTGAAAGTAACGGTATTCCGGGTTTTTATCGAAAAGATCCATCAACTCTTCGAGGTAGTCGGCAAGCATGAGCCGATGTTCTTGAAATGTACTTGTCCACTCCCGATCCCAATGAGTGTTCGAGATAACATGCATTACGTAGCCGTCTTTAACAGGCATGAGCCATCCTTTCGTGGTAAGAAAGCGTAACTGCTGTCGCGAAACGCGTCAGGCGCGCGATGTATCGCATGCGCGGTCAGTCTCCAAAAAAACAGGAGGAATGGAAAAATAAACCATCCGAGAGAGACCGTCAAATCGCGGGGCCCATCGCGTGGCCTGCAGATGTAAATTCAGGAAGGTGTGTGCATGTTTCAGGCGCTGCTGGGATTCCAGGTTCTGCGCGCAAAACGCATCTCGGAAGGTATATCGAGTTTCTGGGTGCACTTGACTGAGCAGGCACCACATTGTGTGCACGCTTCGGCATTCGCTCCGGGATTCCAATCATTTTTTTCAATCAGATTGTATTTGTTCCTGGCATCTTGAGAAAACCCGAGAAACCGCTGATTGTATATTGCCGCCATCACCTTTGGAATGTTCACTTCCTGAGGACAGGGCATGCAGTAGCCGCAAGCAGTACAAAAACGAACATTCTCCCGGGCTAAACCTTCTACGAAGTACTCGATTTCTTCAATTTGCTCCTTGCTGAAACCGGGGCTTTGAAGTGATGCAATGGACATGTCAACATCTTCGGTTCGTCTGATGCCTGAGATAATCGTATCGACATCAGGATTGGAGAGGATGTATCGAATCGAAAGATCTGCCAGACTTGCGGCACCGACCCTTTGCAGTAGGGGCCGGAAGATATCAGAGTTTTCGGCAAGTCTGCCACCGCCGACTGGGTTCATGACAACCGTTCCGATGCCCAATTCCTTGGCTTTGCGCAAGGCGGGCGCGTATCCCGTGCTCAGCACATTGTAAGAAACAAGGAGAATCTCGCACCATTCAGCGCGCTCCAGATATTCAACCAAGTCGTTTACGGGCGCATGCGAAGTGAACCCGGTATGCCCGATCAGTCCCCGCCTCTTCGCTTCTTGTATGCCGCAGACCATTCCATTTTTTTTGGTAGCTGTCTCCCAACCGTGCTTGTCAAAAATGTTCCAGACCTGAAAGAAATCGAGGTAGTCAACATCCAGGCGCTTCATGCAATCCTCTATTCGTCTGAGTGTGCAATCAGCTGAACCGTCATCGGATTCATCGATTTTCGTAATCCAGGGAGACCATTTAGTGGAAAGTATTACCTTTTCACGGTATCCGTCTTTGAGCGCTTTCCCGAGTTTGATTTCCGATTCACCGTAGCCCCGGCTTGTATCGATATAGCGCATCCCTCGATCAATTGCATGCCTGATAAGAGAAATCGCTTCGTCATGGTCCTTGGGAAGACGCATTGCACCAATATTGACTCGAGGGGTATGAAAACCGCAACGGTCACCGAATGGAACAAGAGAAAGAGGCTGTTGGGATTGTTGGCTCATGTAACTCAACTCCTACCAGTGCATGCGTGTCTTGAGTCCTTTTTCGTGGAGATACTCCTTTATTTCACGTATCGTGTAGGTGCCATAATGGAGAATCGAAGCCACCAGGGCAGCGTCTGCTTTCCCTTCAGTAAGCACCCGGTACAGATGCTCTGGTTTGCCGCCCCCTCCGGAAGCAATCACCGGGATAGAGACACTTTCGGCAACCATCCGTGTGAGCCGTAATTCATAACCTTCTTTGGTGCCATCTGCATCGATCGAGTTCACTACCACCTCGCCAGCTCCGAGATCTTCCGCCTTCTTCACCCATTGGATTGCATCGATTCCGCGAGGTTTTCGCCCGCCATGCGTGACAATTTCATAGCCCGATGGCATTTCGGAGCTGGGCTCGACTCGTCGTACATCCATCGAAAGCACGACACACTGGGCACCGAACGCGTTTGAAGCTTCAGCTATTATCTGAGGATTTTCGACAGCAGCCGTGTTGTAGTTGACTTTTTCGGCTCCTGCGAGGAGCACCTGTTGAGCATCGGCTACGCTGCGAAGTCCGCCACCGACTGAAAATGGGATAAAAACCTGCGACGCGACCTTCTCGACCACATCGATCATTATGGAACGGTGCTCACTTGAGGCCGTTATGTCGTAGAAAACAAGCTCATCGAGGCCATCGTGATAGTATTTCTTTGCCGATTCAACTGGATCGCCAATATCCTTGGTATCAACGAATTTGACGCTTTTGGCAAGCTTCCCGTCACGAACATCCAAACATGCAATCAATCGTTTACTAAGCATGACAACCTCCATCCCAGGACGCAAATCGCTTTAGTATTTGTAGGCCTATTCGCCCGCTTTTCTCCGGATGGAACTGGGTTGCAAACAGGTTTTTTGTGCCGATGGCGGCTGCAAATTCTATTTCGTAATCGCAGGTCGCAAAAACCATGTCGTCAGCTGCCGGGGACGGATAGTAAGAATGCACGAAATAGAACTCATCGCCCGGCCGAACATCCTTGAGAAGGTAATGGCGCTGAGTCACCGTTACCGTGTTCCAGCCCATGTGAGGGATTTTCAAGCCGGGATCGGTGGTTTTGAAAAGACGGACTTCTCCCGGCATGAGGTCCAGACACTTTGTGTCACCTTCTTCGGAATGCGAGAGAATGATCTGGGTTCCCAGACAGATGCCAAGAATGGGGGTGCCGGAAGAAAAGGCATCCCGAAGAGCCTTGTCAAGGTTTCGCTCCTTGAGCACCCGTACTGCAGAACCCGCATGACCAACACCTGGAAAGATTATACGTTCGGCTCGGGCAATCCTGTCCGGGTCCGACGTTATCTCCGAAGGTATCTGAAGGAAGTCCAATGCGCGCCTCACCGAGGTAAGGTTCCCAGCTTCGTAGTCGATTATCCGGATCACAATACTCTTTCTCCATTATATAAAGGTTGAGTAAATCCTCGTCCGCTGCCTTGGGGCCTTGTCCAGACAGGGCCATCCCCCTTATGCACAGCTCCGGGTTCAGGTCATCTGGACCTGAGACGCTAAGAAGGACTCTCGTGCCCACGATGTCAAAATTATGCGGCATTGGCCAAGCCACCACTTCCAAACCGCCCGCACACGAAGGGAAAATAGCTTTTTTGCCTTCGTGCTTGTGCATCGATGTGGGATATAATCTTCGAGAAACCCAAGGTAGCCATATTTTCAATGTGTGTGGCAGTAATCATTCGATGAGCGGCCAACATTCGGAGGTGCTGGCAAATTAACAAAGGTTTGTGGCAGAATTACCTATTGCTTGGGAGCCCTTTTTGAGGTATTTATTATACAGTAGAAACAATGCGTGCTCGTTGGTGAGCAGGCAAAAGGTTGGGGTTTTCTCAGAACAAGGTATGCGCTATGGATATTCCTTTTCTCGACAGTGAGTTTCTTCTAAATACCGACTCTGCCCGGACTTTGTATCATACAAATGCGGAGTCCCAGCCCATATTCGATTATCATAGTCATCTTTCGGCTAAAGAAGTAGCCCAGGACCGAATGTATTCCACCATTGCAGAAGTCTGGCTCGGAGGTGACCACTACAAATGGCGTGCAATGCGTTCCAATGGTGTGAGTGAAGAGTTCTGCACCGGAGCGGGTGACGACAAGCAGAAGTTTAAGAAATGGGCGGAAACGATTCCTTTTGCCCTCCGTAACCCTCTTTTCATCTGGACACACCTTGAACTCCGGCGCTATTTCGGAGTTACTCAGGTCCTTTCGCCCGAAACTGCAGATTCCATTTATGATCGCTGCAATGAACTTCTTGCCACACCTGAATTCTCAGTAAAAAACCTTCTTCGCAAGATGAATGTTCAAGTGGTCTGCACGACCGATGATCCGGTGGACGACCTCAGGTGGCATCGTGAGTTAAAAGAAAGCCAGTTTGAAATTCAGGTGCTTCCGACATACCGGCCGGATAAAGCCACAACGATACAGAATGTTACCGCGTACAACGATTATCTCAATGTACTGAGCGAGGCAGCAGACATCGACATACGGGATTTTACGTCATTGATCGAAGCTCTCAGGAAGCGACATGATTTCTTCCATGCGCTTGGGTGTCGTGTATCCGATCATGGCCTCGGCACAGTGCCTTTTAATACTGATGCGAGAGAGATGGCGCCTGGCTTGTTCAAGCGTCTTCGGTCTGGGCAGGATCTTGATCCCAATCAAAAGAACACTATCAGCTGTGCTCTGCTTCAGGAAATCGCCAGAATGAACGCAGAGAAAGACTGGGTGATGCAGATCCATATCGGCGCTACTCGAAACAATAATGAAAGGATGTTCAAGAAACTCGGTCCCGATACCGGATTCGATGCAATTGGGGATGATCGGATTGGAAAAGGTATTGTGGAACTGCTTTCTTCGATAGAACAGGAAAGCAAACTTCCCAAAACCGTTCTCTTCAATAGCAATCCGCGCGACAATGAATTGATCTGCTCCATTATGGGGTGTTTTCAGGATGGGCGCATTCCGGGGAAAATTCAGCACGGACCCGGATGGTGGTTTCTCGATCAGGCTGATGGTATGAAGCGTCAGATAGAAGCTCTTTCGAACCTGGGGCTGCTGGGGCGATTTATCGGCATGACCACGGATTCGCGTTCATTCCTGTCATTTCCGCGCCATGAACTTTTCAGGCGCATTCTCTGTGGAATAATTGGTGAGGATATTGAAAAGGGGCTGGTACCGGGCAATGAACCTTTTGTCGGAGACCTGGTTGAAAGAATCTGTTTTCGCAACGCAGTGGAATATTTCGGAATAGTCAAAGCTAAAGGATAATCAGATGATCGATGCAAATCTAAAAGATAAAGTATGTGTTCTCACGGGTGGAGGTGGAGTGCTTGGCTCTTCATTATCTAAAGGTATGGCGGAGCAGGGCGCAAAAATCGCCATACTTGACCTTCACCTCGAAAAAGCAGAATCTGCTGCCAAGAGAATTGCAGAAGAAACGGGTAGTAAGGTAATCGGTGTAAGTGCCAATGTTCTCGATCGTGAATCGATTGAAAAGGCAGCCAAGGTGATTTCCGCGGAGTTGGGTCCCGCCGATATACTCGTTAATGCAGCCGGAGGAAATTCGCCCGACGCTACTACTCAGGCGGAATTTATCGAGGAAAGCGTGCTCGATAATCTCGATTCGACATTTCTGGGGCTTAAGCTCGAGGGGTTTGAGAAAGTGTTCGATCTCAACTTCATGGGAACACTCCTGCCAACCATGGTTTTTACGCGCGAAATGATCTCGAGAAAGAAGGGGTCTGTTGTTAATATTTCTTCAATGAATTCGTTTCGCCCTTTGACAAAAATCCCCGCCTATTCTGCTGCGAAAGCAGCTGTCAATAATTTCACACAGTGGCTTGCCGTTCACTATGCAAAGGTCGGCGTACGGGTGAACGCGATTGCTCCGGGATTCTTTTTGACCAAGCAGAATTCGTTTCTGCTCGTCGACCAGGAAAGCGGCGAGCTTACGCCACGAGGCGAAAAAATCATTTCTTCGACTCCCACAGGTGCGTTCGGAAAACCCGATGATCTGGTAGGAGCCCTTCTGTACCTTTCTTCGGATATGGCAGGGTTCGTGACGGGCATCGTAGTACCTGTCGACGGTGGGTTTTCTGCATATTCGGGAGTATGAGTGGTGATTGGTGAATCGGAAAACGGACAACTTTCATAAAGCAAAAGGATAAAGTATGCCACGAGCCAAAAATGTGTGCATTGCACAATCAGGTGGTCCATCACCGGTGATCAATAGTTCTTTGAGAGGTGTCGTGGAAACATGTCGTATGTTTCCGGATACGTTTGGATCGGTGTATGCAGGATGGCATGGTATCGAGGGGGTGCTGAAAGAAGAACTACTAAATCTCTCTGCACAGAAAGAAGAAGAGATTGCACTTCTCCGGACCACTCCAGCTGCGGGCGCCATTGGAACGTGTCGGTATAAACTGAAGTCGCACCAGCAGGAAGACTTCGCCCGTGTCGTGGAAGTGTTCAAAGCGCATGATATTGGCTATTTCTTTTATAATGGCGGCAATGATTCAATGGACACATGCAATAAGGTGGCAGCCATTGCTCAGGAGATGGGACTGGATCTTGTTGCGGTGGGTGTCCCCAAGACGATCGACAACGATGTTGGCGATGCCGAGTTCAAGTTGATCGACCACACCCCTGGCTACGGAAGCGTCGCCCGGTACTGGGCTTCGGTTGTGCAATGTGCCAACGAAGAAAACAGGGGCTCGTCTCCGGCCGACCCTGTTCTGGTTCTTCAGGCAATGGGGCGCAAGATTGGCTTCATTCCCGCTGCTGCACGGCTGGCGGATCCTGAACGAAAAATGCCCTTACAGATATATATGACCGAATCCAACGTGAGCCTCAAGGAAATGGCCGATAACGTCAACGATTCTCTCAAGCGAAACGGGCGGTGTGTCGTTGTGGTCTCGGAAGGTTTCGATGCCGGTGATCTTGGCGCAACAAAAGACTCCTTTGGGCATGTGCAGTTTTCGGCAAGTAAGAGTACTGTCGCCCAATCAATAGTGAATTACCTGAATGAGGTCGGGCTCAAGGCAAAAGGCAGCGCCCGTTTCAATGCCTATGGAACCGACCAGAGAGACTCTATTGCGTACGCCTCCACGGTGGATCTTGATGAAGCCTATAAGGTGGGACAGAAAGCGGTTCTGATCGCAAAGGATGAAGGTAACGGATGGATGGCCACCATTCTGCGACGACCGGGAATTATATACAATGTTGATTACGACAAGGTGCCTTTGGCCGAAGTGGCCAATTCCGAGCGTTTCTTTCCTTCAAAGTGGATTGCTCCGGAGAAAACCGATGTTACGGATGACTTTCTGAACTATGTACGTCCGCTGGTTGGAGAAGACCGGGTGAGTGTACCCATGGTGAACGGGCTGCAAAGGTTTGCCCGGATGGAACCTGTATTTGCGGAAAAGAAGCTTGACTCATACACGCCACAAGCTGATCGAAGTTGAACTGGTGCAAAAAGGAGCGTCTCATGTCTGAACCTATCCAGAAATTGAAAGAACTTGACCCCACTAAGGAGTTTTTCGTTGGAATAGACTCTGATGGGTGTGTTTTTGACTCTATGGAGATAAAGCAGAAAGAATGTTTTTGTCCACAATTTGTGAATCATTTCGACATGCAACCGGTCTCGAAGTATGCACGTGAGACATGGGAGTTTGTAAACCTATATTCCAAAACCCGCGGTTGCAATCGATTTTTGGCAGTAACGCATGCCCTTGATCTTTTAAGTGATCGGAAGGAAGTCAAATCACGGGGGGTACGTGTGCCGCAAATGGGGGGGCTGCGCGAGTGGATTACCCGAGAAACCAAACTTGGCAACCCGGCACTTGAACGAGAAGTCGCAACCAACGACAATGAAGACCTGAACCGTGCGCTGAGGTGGTCACACGAAGTGAACGAAGCCGTTGCCAGGATCGTTCGCAATGTTCCTCCGTTTCCCCTTGTGCGGGAGAGCCTCGAGAAAATAGTGGAGAAAGCCGATGCTGTGGTAGTTTCACAGACTCCGACCGAGGCATTGGAGCGGGAATGGAAAGAACATGGAATAGAATCCTTCGTTCGTATGATTGCCGGGCAGGAAATGGGTACCAAAACAGAGCATTTGCAGTATGCGGCGAAGGATAAGTACCCGAGCGAAAAAATCCTTATGGTCGGCGATGCCCCCGGTGACTACAAGGCGGCACGAGCCAATAATGCTCTCTTTTTTCCGATAAATCCCGGGCACGAAGAAGAAAGCTGGAAACGGTTTGCCGACGAAGCCCTGGATCGTTTCTTTGCCGGCAGTTTTGCGGGCGACTATCAACAAAAACTTCTCGATGAATTCGAGAGCTATCTTCCCGAAAAACCTTCATGGTAGCAGGTACCTATGCTCATTTCTCATGGCTCTGAAAGATCGACGCTGAATTCATCTGATATCCGGTCCATCCTCCAAAACGCATTGGAGTCCATCGGGAATCGCCAGCGCGTGCTTGCCATACCACCCGATTATACACGGCTGCATTCAGGAGCTGGAGAGCTAACGAAATATGCGCACCAGTATTACGGAAAGGCTCTCAGAGATATCCTTCCCGCTCTGGGCACGCATGCCCCAATGAGTTCCGAAGAGATACATCATATGTTTGGGGGAGTGCCTGCAGAGCTTTTCAGGGTACATGACTGGAGAAACGATGTCGTGACCGTTGGCGAAGTCCCTGCGGAGTTTGTTCGCGAAGTCAGTGGTGGTGCCGTCGATTACTCCTGGCCCGCGCAGGTCAACAGGCTTCTTGTCGAAGGTGGTCATGATCTGATCCTATCGTTCGGGCAAGTGGTCCCGCACGAAGTCATTGGCATGGCAAACTACACCAAGAACATCTTTGTGGGAACAGGTGGGCAGGTTGGTATTGACAGGAGCCACTTTCTGGGGGCCGCTTTCGGCATGGAGAGAATCATGGGGCGGGTGGATACTCCCGTTCGTCGGGTTCTTAACTATGCCGCAAGCCAGTTCGCTTCAAAGCTGCCAATCGTGTATGCTCTGACTGTTATTGGTCTCGATGAGCGAGGTGAGAAGGTTGTGAGAGGTATTTTTATCGGCGACGATGACCGGTGTTTCGAGGAAGCGGCGAAATTGAGTCTGGAAGTCAATTTTACCAAGCTCGATGAGCCGATTAAAAAGGCCGTTGTATACCTGGATCCTTCGGAATTCAAAAGCACCTGGCTTGGGAACAAGAGTATTTATCGAACTCGTTTGGCGCTGGCCGATGGGGCTGAACTTGTGGTTTTGGCCCCGGGCGTGAAGGAATTCGGCGAAGACCCTGGTATCGACAAACTCGTACGATTGCATGGATATCGTGGAACGGCTAAAACCCTGGAGTTGGTTAGAAGCGACCCCAAACTCGCGGATAACCTCAGTGCAGCTGCTCACTTGATTCATGGATCATCCGAAGGACGGTTTACGATTCGATACTGCGCCGGACACCTGTCTCGGTCGGAAATAGAAAATGTTGGATTCCAATTCGGTGAACTGGAATCGATCTGTCGGAAATACGATCCCGAAAGCTTGAAGGATGGCAAGAATATACTGCCCGATGGAGAAGAGGTTTATTTCATCTCCAACCCGGCACTCGGGTTGTGGGCCTGGAAAGAAAAACTGAAATAATTTTTACAGGAGGTTAATGTGGAGAAAAAAGGTGATATTGCTCTGATTGGTCTTGCCGTGATGGGTCAGAATCTGATCTTGAATATGGCTGACAATGGGTACACGGTGGTTGCATATAATCGTACCGTCTCGAAAGTGGATGATTTCCTCGGTGCTGCGGCCAAGGGAAACCCGAATGTGCTTGGAGCACGTTCTGTCGAAGAGATGATCGGAATGCTCAAACGTCCTCGCAAGATCATGCTTATGGTCAAGGCGGGAGATGCGGTCGACAAGTTTATTGAGACTCTCCTGCCACACCTTGAGGAGGGCGATCTGATTATCGACGGAGGAAATTCTCATTTTCCCGATACAATTCGCCGTACGAAGTACCTCTCGGAGAAGGGCTTTCGGTACATTGGAACAGGCGTTTCGGGGGGCGAGGAAGGGGCTCGACATGGACCATCGATAATGCCGGGTGGACACCCCGAAGCCTGGCCGCTGGTAAAAGATATCTTCCAGGCAATCTCTGCAAAGACCCCTGATGGCACGCCATGTTGTGATTGGGTCGGAAGTGATGGCGCGGGGCATTACGTGAAAATGACCCATAATGGCATTGAATACGGTGATATGCAACTGATCTGTGAGGCCTATAACCTCATGAAAACCGGTCTTGGCATGAGCGCCGATGAAATGCATGAAGTATTCGCTGAATGGGATAAAGGAGATCTTGACAGTTATTTGATCGAGATTACGGCTGATATCCTTCGGTATAAAGATCAGGACGGTGGCCCTCTTGTTGAAAAAATCCTGGACACAGCAGGGCAGAAGGGAACCGGTAAATGGACCAGTGTGAGTTCGCTTGATTTGGGAATTCCTGTTACGCTTATCGCTGAGGCTGTCTATGCACGGTGTCTCTCGGCCTTAAAAGACGACCGAGTTGATGCTGCCAAGATTCTCAGTGGCCCGGAGAAGAAAGCGGATGTGGATAAGGCGGAGTTCGTCGAAGATATCCGCAAAGCGCTTCTGGCCTCCAAAATCGTCTCCTATGCCCAGGGATACATGCTTATGCAGGAAGCTGCCCGGGAATACGGATGGGATCTTGATTACGGGTCCATTGCCATGATGTGGAGAGGCGGTTGTATTATCCGAAGCGTATTCCTGAGCAAGATCAAGGAAGCATTCGACAGAAATGGCGACCTCAAAAACCTTCTTCTGGATGACTACTTCAAGAAAGTCATCGATGAGTGTCAGTCTTCATGGAGAAAGGTAATATCCAAGGCTGTCGAAACAGGTGTTCCGGTTCCAGCGTTTTCGACAGCGCTGGCGTTTTATGACGGATACCGGAGCGAGCGACTCCCGGCGAACTTGCTGCAGGCCCAAAGGGATTATTTCGGTGCCCATACCTACGAAAGGGTAGACAAACCACGCGGAGAGTTCTTCCACACCAATTGGACCGGCACAGGAGGCGATGTGGCGTCTTCTACTTATAACGTGTAAGGCCATTGGTGATCGTTGCGGGAAGCCTGATGGTTTACCCCACGTTGTATAATTGCCGCCGGGCACATATTGTGTCCGGCGGCTTTTTCGTATGCGCCCCACGTGCCGCATCAGTGGCGTAGAAAAGGTCTCTTGATGCTTGATCCGATTTGGAGATTCTTGTGTGAGGATCGCCAGGTAAGCTCAGCTGTGAGGCAAGAAAGGCGTTGTTGTGGCGAAATGATCAGGTGGTCGTGTATCTTTTGTAGGTTTGTCCGTACTATAGAATTATGATCGGCGGTCGGAAATACCATGAAACAATATGAAGCATATTTATTCGACATTGATGGGACGCTTCTGGATACTACTGAGCTTATTTTCCGTTGTTTTCAGAACACGTGCCGTCGTTTTGGCGGGTTCGAAGTCAGCCGGGAGCAGGTTGTTGGCAATATCGGGCTGACTCTACGGGATCAGATGGAAATCTACTTCGGAAAACTCTCAGATGAGCGGTATGATGAGCTACAGAAAGCACATATGAAGCATCAGCGCACCATATACAAAGATTATCTGAAAATGTTCCCGGGTGTTCCCGAAACACTTCAGCGCTTGAAAGAAAAGTCCTGCAGGATCGCTGCAGTCACTTCTCGAAGACTCGAGTCGCTCGTACTTTATCTCGAAGAGACAGAAATTAAAGCATTCTTTGATGTTCTTATAACTCCTGAATCGACGACACAGCATAAACCCGCTGCCGAACCTGCACTGAAGGCACTCGAGGAATTAGGGACAGAGGCGCACCAGGCCCTTTTCGTCGGTGACTCTTTGTTCGATATCAAATGTGGCATAGCAGCGGGAACTGATACTGCATTCGTTCTCTGGAGCCACAATGATTCCAGTGCCATGGAGGTAAAACCGACGATGGCAATTCATCGGATTTCAGAGTTACTTTGACGCGTGATGGAAAGAATATGACTATAGGTACCCAGGAAAAAACTGCATTTAAGACCCTTCGCGAGATCCGAAAGGACCACCTGCTTTCAGCGGTGAAAGAATGGGCAGACCGGAAACCGGATTCGGCACTATTCAAAAGTGTTGCAGGCGGAGTGGACGCGTTTGTTGCGGCAGACATTTTTAGATCGACCGGCAAAGCTGTGCTTGTGTTGACCGAAAGCTCACGAAAAGCTGAGGTAGTTGCCGAAGAATGCCGGAGCTTAGTGGGGGACAAGCATGTCTCTTTACTACCTTCACGGGATCCAGTTCCTTACAACATGAAATCACCGTTTGGTCCCACCACTGAAGCAAGGCTCCGGGTGTTTGCCGACCTTTTGGACTCTGTTCCGGCAATCTATATCACCCCGGGCGCTTCGCTGCTGCAAAAAGTCCTGCCTCCGCGAGAGTTGTTCAACCGGATCATTCATATTGAAGTCGGTGCAGAGATCCCGATAGAGCGCTTGAGTGCCTGGCTTATCGAGAACGGTTTTCGCAAGGAACAGGCAGTTTCTGATCTTGGAACATTCAGTGTTCGAGGTGGAATCGTCGATATCTATCCTTTTCTGTCGGATGAACCTGTTCGACTCGAGTTCTGGGGAGATCAAATAGAATCTCTGAGGGAATTCTATGTTTTCAGTCAAAAATCCGTTCGCACGCTTCGCGCGGTAGATGTTTTCCCTATGAGTGAGTTCTGCTTCAATGATCAACAGATCGAAGACGCTCTCCGTCGGATGCAGGAAACGGAGGAGGGAAAACGGGAAGCGGCCATTCAGCGTTTACGCCATCAGTGGCTCGACCTTGGAGACCATGAGGGCATTGAATGGTTTTTTCACTGGTTTGACGTTCCGGATATTTCTCTCCTGGATTATCTTCCATCTGGATCTACGGTTGTCTGGGATGACATGCTTTCTCCTTTGATGCGCATGGAGGAAGCAACTGAGAATTATGTTCGCCATCTCGACCGGATCCCGGAGATTTTTTCACCCTTGGTTTCCGCACCTGACCGTTTGTTGCTTGGGCACAGCCGCATTTCCGACTCACTTGATAGATTCACAAGAATCTTTTTCGAGACCAAAGGGATTTCCTCCGATATCGAAGTGTTCAGCTGCGGCACAAACGAGCAACCTTCGCTTCCACCACGCGTCGAGTCACTGACCGCTCATTTACAAGCACAGCATACCGCCGGATTCAGGCCGGTCATCGTTTCCGCCAACCTCGGCAACGCCGAGCGTCTCTGGGAACTCATCGGCGATGAGTGTCCGTACTCGTCCGTGGTAATAGGTGTGCTTCATAAGGGCTTCAGTGATAAGCGTGAGAAAACCCTCTGGTATTCCGAATCGCAGTTTTTCAACCGACATCTGAGAACGCCCCGTCGAGGCAAAGTAAAAGGTGGGCTTCCGATTCCGGGGTTCGATGCTCTATCCCCCGGTGATTTTGTTGTCCACGTGGACCATGGAATTGCCCGGTTCGTGGGCGTGCAGCGAATCGAGGCAGATAAATCACCACGTGACTGCATGGTTCTTGGCTTTGACAATAAAGCAAAACTCTACGTGCCAGTGGAAGACTTCCACAAGGTTCAGAAGTATATCGCCAGAGAATCGGCTATGCCGGTGCTTTCCAAGCTCGGCTCTGCATCGTGGGAGCGCCTGAAGAATCGTACAAAAGAGTCGCTCCGGGAAATGGCCCAGGACCTGATTCAGCTTTATGCCAAGCGTCAGCATCTGGAAGGAATCACGTTCTCGAAGGATAATTATTTACAAAAAGAGTTCGAGGATTCGTTCGTTTTCGACGAAACACCTGATCAGGAACGTGCGATCAAGGAAGTCAAAAAGGATATGCATGACTCCAAACCCATGGATCGGTTGGTATGTGGTGATGTGGGATTTGGGAAAACCGAAGTATCCATGCGCGCTGCATTCAAAGCGGTTACCGATGGTTATCAGGTTGCGGTTTTAGCTCCTACGACGATCCTCGCTATGCAACATCAGGCAACGTTTAGCGAGCGTATGGCTGGTTTCCCGGTAAAAATCGAGGTGATCTGTCGGTTTCTCAAGCCTAAGCAGGAACGTCAGATAATAGAAAAGGCGAAAAGGGGAGAGGTCGATATACTTATCGGCACGCACCGGCTTCTTTCAAAGGATGTGGAATTCAAGAACCTCGGATTGCTTGTGGTTGATGAAGAGCAGAAATTCGGGGTTCGCCATAAAGAAAAGCTCAAACAGTTCCGAGCTACAATTGATGTACTTTCGATGACTGCAACTCCGATTCCTCGAACGCTGCATATGTCGCTGATCGGCGCACGAGACCTTTCGATCATGAACACACCTCCCCAGAATCGGCTTCCCGTAGAAACCGTAGTTTCCGAATTCCATGATGAACTGGTTAAGAGTGCCATTGAAAACGAACTCGAGCGAGGTGGACAGGTATACGTTGTCCATAACCGGGTCAAAAACCTTCATATTATCGCGGATCGTATCGAACAGTTGGTTCCGCGGGCGAAGGTGGCAATGGCACATGGGCAAATGCATGAACGTGAACTTGAAACAATTATGCGGCAGTTTGTCGCGGGAAAGTTTGACGTTCTCGTATCGACGGTTATCATCGAAAATGGGCTCGATATTACGAACGTAAATACGGTCCTGGTAAATCGTGCGGATGCACTTGGGTTGTCTCAACTCTACCAGCTTCGCGGTCGGGTCGGAAGGTCATCTGAACAGGCATATGCGTATCTTCTGACGCCACCCTTTCGGCAGGTTGATGAGACATCACTCCGAAGACTTCATGCTCTGGAGCAGTACACGGAGCTCGGATCGGGGTTTCAGATCGCGATGCGGGACCTTGAAATTCGAGGTGCAGGTGATATTATAGGTACAAAGCAACACGGTTTCATTGCAGCAGTGGGTTTTGAATTGTATTGCCGGCTTCTGGAAGAAGCCGTTCGTGAGGTTAAAGGGGAAGCGCCCCAAGACGCTGTTCCACCGACGCAGGTTGAAATCGCTCTGGATGCATTCATTCCCGCCGAATTTGTCTCTGAAAGCTCGGACAGGGTTCGATTCTATCAACAGCTCTCTTCGGCAGACACCACTGAGGATGTTAAAAACGTAGAAACGGAATTTATCGACCGGTTTGGACCTGTTCCCACGCCTGTGCAAAATTTGCTTCTTATCATGCAGATCAGGACTCTTGCTTCTCGTCTCGGATGCACGAAAGTTAAAATTAGTGACGATGGCACCCTGGTGCTTATCTACGAAGGTACTGCTGAAAGAGTACGAGATCAGATCGGCAAGGTGATAGGGGCGTCACAGCATACATTCGAGATTGTCTACGAAGACCCAATTGCTCTCAAATACCAGCTCAGCTCGGAACGACCTGGAGACCGGGCACTTGAGGTCCGGGATCTCCTGGAAAAAGAAAACAGAAGTCCCGAGTGATCATTGTATGAGCCGTTAGGGAACCACGGCTGTTCTGGTATGCAGAGTATCCAGCTCGGAGACCATTTCCAGACCCATGAGAGCAGTCCCGAGTGCATGCTGCCGCGAAGACAGAACCGGTATCCCTCGGCATTCGGTTTAAAACGCTTGGAACTCAAAGGCTTCCATCATGTATCTTAATTGCCAAGTGATTACAAGTAATGGAGTAAGGATGTTTTTGACGCGGGCGTCTTCGCTGGCTGTATTTGCCGTGTTCACGGTACTCATGGGTTGCGGTCAGAAATCGGACAGCCCGGTGGTCGCTCGTGTCGGCAAGTCGGTTTTGACTCTGGACGATCTCAATTCGAGCATACCTCCCCAGTATCGAGGCCAGATTTCACGGGAGCAGCATATTGCCTATGTGAAACAGTGGATCGATTCAGAATTACTCTACCAAGAGGCACTGAGAAGGCGAATTCACAAAGACAAGACAATTCGAAAGCGTCTCGAACGAATGAAAAGAGACCTTCTATGTGCCGAGGTCGTAAGTCGTGGCTCACGGTTGAGCCGATCGGCCGAAATCCCCGGTGGGGCAGTTCAGGAGTACTACGAGAAAAATCAAGAGCAGTTTCGAAGGAGAAGCGATGCTGTGAAATATGTTGAGGTCGTTCTTGAGGATGCGGCTACTGCACACAAAGTACGGGGAATGATTACAGCAAAAAACCTTCATGATATTGCGGTCCGGTTTTCCAGATTCCCTGTTGCAGAACCTGAATCAGCACCTTTTGTTCCCATTGATCAGTTCCCTTCTGAGATAGCCGGCATCCTGGGTAGAACCAGGATTGGAAGAACGAGTGCACCGGTCGAAACCGAAGAAGGGTTTAGTTTGTTTCGGATTCTCGATAGAAAGAAGAAAGGAACGATTTCTTCACTTGAAGAGGTTAGAGAAGACATCGTCGGCCATCTTACCTCACGAGCTCAGAAAGCGGAAATCGACCGGCTGATGGTTGAACTGCGAAGAAGTATGGATGTTGAATACAATCTTGGTGTAATTCCTGAAGAAAGTGACGAGGGTGCCGTTGTAAGTGATGAAGGTTCCCTCGCAGAATCAAAACCTTAGGTGGAGTGTTTGTTTGTGAAGCTGGTGAATAAGCTTGGTTTATTGGCGTTAGCTGTAATCGTTGTCAGTTCTGCACCCGTTCGAGCCGCGGAAAGAATCGACCGAATCATTGCGGTCGTGGGTGACTCGGTGATACTTGAGTCGGAACTCGAGGCATACACGTTACTCCGGCTCAATAATGCTGGAAAACAACTTGAGTCCGTATCGATGGACTCTCTTCGAAACCAGTTTCTGGAAGAACTCATCAATGATAAAGTTTTTCTGGTGCATGCGGAGAAAGAAAGTACTATCTCAGTGAGCAGCCAGGAAGTCGAGGAGGCGCTGGAGAGGCAGATTGAAACGATTCTTCTGCAGAATAATCTGACTTTGCCGATGTTGGAAGAGGAATTGCGCAAACAGACTGGGATGACGCTTGCGGAATTAAAAGAGCAATACCGCAAGGGGCTTCGTAAGCAGCTCTTGCAGCAGAAGGTTCACCAGAAATACGTATCGAGCGTCAGCCTGACGCGAAACGACGTCGAAGAATTCTATAAGGAGTATAAAGACAGCCTGCCAAGTGCCGGCAAGAGCGTTCGGCTTCAGAAAATCTCGATCGATGCAAAGCCATCTGACGAGGTTCGTCAGGATGCATTTGAGCGGATCAGCAAAATACGAGAGCGACTGGCTGGTGGAGCCGAGTTCGTGGAACTGGCCAAAAAGTTCTCGGATGATCCGAATGCGCAGCAGGGTGGCGATCTGGGTTTTATTGCCAAGGGCACTCTTGGTGAACTTGCGTTTGAGGAGAAAGCTTTTTCTTTGAATCCAGGAGAGATCAGTTCGGTCTTCGAAACACGCTTGGGATTCCACGTGATTAAAGTGGAAGAAAAGAAGAACCAGATGGTGCATGTTCGGCAGATTCTCGTACGAATCGAGCCTAGTGAGAAACAAGTGGAAAGAATCCTTTCGACACTCGATTCAGTTCAGATGAATGCGGAAACCGAAGAACAGTTTGCGGATGCTGTTATCAAATTGAGTACCGATAATCAAACGAAAAGCCGTTTGGGGGATATGGGGTGGATTTCGACCTTTCAGCTTTCTTCGAGTGTGTACTCAGCGATTGATACTCTTAAGAAGGGTCAAATCAGTGCGCCGGTTAAAAACGGCTCTTCGTACGAGGTCTACAGACTCGCCGATAAGACAGACAGTCGGAAGTATACGCTTGAAGATGATTGGGATATGCTCGCTGAAAAAGCCCGGGATATATATGCTCAGAAACGTCTGATTGAGCTTGTTAAGAAGTGGCGCGAGGAGGAATTCGTCAACGTTCGACTCTAGTCATCCGATAACCTACCGTACGCTTGCCCCAATTTACGATCGCGTCATGCAACATGTGCGGTACGATGATTGGACGGACCTGATCGACAGGGTCATAGCGCGGTTTTCTGCCAGTCCAAGACCCAGGATTTACGAAATCGGGGGAGGTACCGGTGTATTGGCATCCTACCTGCTCCGAAAGGGCTACCGCTATATCGGGTCTGATTTAAGCTACGAGATGTGTCGTGTCGCTGGAGAAAAGGGGATGCCCTTTATCGCGGCAGATGCTCGACATTTACCCGTGAAAGCCCGCTTTGATTTGGCTGTATTTCTCTACGATGGAATAAACTATCTGTGGGAACTCTCTGAGTATGAGCGGGTTTTCGATGAAGTAAGTCGAACACTTATGCCGGGCGGTTTGTTTCTTTTTGACATTACGACTACGGCTAATTCGCTGACAAATTTTCGCGACTACCTCGACTGTGAAGATTACGGTGATTATTACTATGTTCGCCACAGTTTTTTCGATACTTCTGTACAGGCGCAGTACAACGACTTTACAATATTTCGAAAGATAGATTCTCGCGAGTGCCTTTTCGAGCGAACAGAAGAGCATCATGCACAGCGGATTTTTCCGGTTACTGCAATTGTAAAAAGAGTACCTCATGAGTTTGAGGTCCTGGGTATTTGGGACGGCTTTAGTTTTCGAAAGTACTCAAGAAATTCCGAGCGGGTTCATTTCCTCCTTCGGAAGAGGAAACGCCATACATGATCCAGTTTTCTCATGTCTCGAAAGAATACGACGGTAAGTTTCGAGCGCTGAACGATATCTCGCTTTTTATAGATAAGGGAGAGTTCGTCTTTTTGACCGGTGCAAGTGGGGCGGGAAAAACAACCTTGCTCAAGCATATCTACATGGAGGAACGGCCAACAAAGGGGCAGGTCTTTGTTTGTGGGTATGATTCTAAATACGCGAAGAACAAGGAAATTCCGTTTCTGCGAAGAAAACTGGGAATAGTTTTCCAGGATTTCAGGCTCCTGAGTGATCGCGATGTATTCGAAAATGTCGCGTTTGCTCTCCGAGCAACTGGGGTTCCTGAAAAAAAAGTGAAACGCAAGGTCTTTGAGGTCCTTTCTCTGACAGGCCTGAGCCATAAAGTTTCATACCTTCCCGCCCAGCTCTCGGGCGGAGAGCAGCAGCGTGTCAGTATCGCTCGTGCAATTGTCAATGACCCCTGGGTGTTACTTGCCGATGAGCCGACAGGGAACCTGGATATGGGCATATCTGAGGAGATACTGCGATTGCTGCAAAACGTAAACAGTTGGGGTACGACCGTAATAATGGCCACCCACGATATCCATCTTCTGAATATGTATCATTATAGAATCCTTGAAATCGATCGAGGTACCCTGTGTCGAGGATCAGATAATGCGCAGAAACCAAAAGCCTGGGCGCTTAGCGCCTAGCGCAGTCGTGTGTGTAAAAGGCATGGGCACATCCAGGAATTGATCGCCCGTGGCATCGGCTTTGAGTTCAGATGACATTGCTTCGGTAAAAAAACGATCAGAAATCGAGTCCACAAGACCGGGAGGAAAACGTGGGTGAAAGAATCCGCCTGCTGCGTAGGAGAATAATACCCGTCGAAGGAAAGCATGCGGGAGTGCATTCACGATTTGTTCTTGCAGCCATTTGGCTTATTGTTGCTGCCGTTCTATCGTATTCCCAGAGTATTCCGGCCCCGCTGCAGAGGTATATGGCTCAGTCACGGATCAATACTCCAGGCAATGCCAAGGTGGATGATCTGGTGAAGAAATACGAAAAGTATCAAAGATCGAGGGCACAGGATGATCCCTTACATAGGAACCGGGATATACCATTCAAGCCGGAGTTTACAGGGGACGAACCCAATTCTGAGGACCAATCTGAACGTGAGCCCCAGTCATCGACTGATCAGCAAATGTCGACAGAGAAGCTGTCCGTCTATGAAAAGATGATTCGTGGAGAGGTAGTCAATCCTGACGAATCGCTTTCAAAGTTGGAAGTGTTTGGCCATGAGGTTTTCGAGGATGCTTCCGGGTCAATGGTTCCAAACGACCATGTTTCTGTCCCGTCGAGCTACCCGATCGGGTCCGGTGATGAAATGGTCATCATGCTGTGGGGGAGGATAAACGAGGAATACCGCTTATCCGTTGATCGGGATGGAAAAATAAATGTCCCCAGGTTAGGCCCCATTTCGGTGCGTGGCTTACCATTCAGTGTTGCGCAGAAAAACATTGTCGATAGAGTAGAGAGCATTGAGGGGGTCCAGGCATCGGTCACCATGGGTGAACTCCGCTCGATTCAAATTTATGTGGTGGGCGAGGTCAAGGCACCGGGTATGTATACCGTAAGTGCTCTTACCAATATTACCAACGCTCTCTTTGCCGCGGGAGGTCCCAAGCCCGATGGTGCGCTTCGGAATATTCAACTGAAGCGAAACGGTAGAGTCGTTGCGACAGTGGACTTCTATGACTTTCTCCTCAAAGGGGAGAACAAAACCAATGTGCGATTGCGGCCCGGTGATGTCGTGTTTGTGCCAATCGCTTCAGGAATGGCTGCAGTGGCTGGAAATGTCCGCAGAAGTGCATTCTACGAATTGAAGAACAAAACGACTCTTCCCAAACTCCTGGAATTGGCCGGTGGCATTACCCCTGCGGCATGGGTGAATAGAATCCAGATCGAACGCTTTGAGAAGAATCAGTTTCAGGTAGTGCTCGATTTCACTGCGGACTCAGCCGAAAGCCTTCCAGATGTCACTATCCAAGATGGTGATATCGTTAAGATCTTTCCCGTAGTCCTTCGAGATCAGAATGCCGTTTTCTTATCCGGCAACGTCCTTCGCCCGGGAAAGTACGAGTACACTGAGAACATGACGGTTGCCGATCTTATACCCAGTTTTAATGATTTATTGCCCGAGACTTACTATCAGTATGCTATAATTCGGCGTCAACCCCCGCCACATTTCAGAGAATCCCTGGTCCCCTTCAACCTTTCCAGGGCAATGGAAGACCGCAATTCGGTAGATAATCTCCCCTTGGAGCCTCTGGACGAGATAATGGTGTACCATCGCGATTATTTCGAACCCGACAGAACAGTCTCTATTGGTGGGGCGGTTACGCAGGATACCACACATTCACTACTGGAGAACATGACCATTCGGGATCTCATAATCAAGGCTGGAGGGCTTCGAGATGATGCAAGTCCGACCAGAGGAGAACTCTACCGGAGAAAAATGGACGGCGATTATGTCTCTACCGAAAGAGTCTCGTTTTGCGTAGAATGTGCGATGGACGATGATCCGGGACATAACCTTGTACTTCAAAAAATGGATCGAGTCTACGTGCGTCAGAAAAAGGGGTGGGAGGAAGAAAAACGAGTTGAGCTTCGGGGAGAATTTGTTTTTCCTGGTTCCTACGTTCTCCTTGAGGGTGAGACCCTGGGCGAACTCATAGAACGGGCCGGAGGGTTTACCGATGACGCTTATCTGGCAGCAGCTGTTTTTACACGTGAATCAGTAAAGGCGTTTGAGAGAAAACGGATGCGCGAATATGTGCAGCGGCTCGAGTCGGACCTCATGAAGATTTCCAGTGAGTTGGCTTCTAAAGAAAAAACCGAAGAAGCACAAGCTATTGCACTGCAGCAATCCATGGTGAAAGAAAAACTGGAGGATGCAGATCCGGTTGGACGCGTAGTAATAGATCTTCAACACGAAGAGGGGTATCGGCAGTTTGTGTTGGAAGATGGTGACCATATTTATGTTCCCAAGAAGATGAATACGGTATCGGTTTTCGGTGAGGTGTTCAATCCAGCAACATTTACGCTCGACGAGAACTATCGGCGAGTGAGCCATTACGTGCAGATGTCGGGCGGATATAAGGAACATGCCAACCGTAAGCAGGTATATGTCATCAAGGCCAATGGGAGTGTGCGGACCAAGAGAATGGTCAACGTCGATTCCTATCAACTTGAACCTGGCGATGCCGTCGTTGTACCTCAGAAGATCAAGTATACCAGTGGCTTCAAGATTTTCATGGATACCATCAATGCAGTGGTGCAGCTAACTACCGTAGTTGCGCTGGTTACTGCTACCATTTCTGCCTTTGAAAAGACTGGCAACTAAACACCCGGTGGGTAAGCTGCAAGTTAGTTGTGTCTGGTTGCCCAGGAGAACAGTCTTTGGGCCAGCCATACATGGGTTCAGTGAGCATTACGTGATTTCTGGTATAACAAAGCGGGCATTTGCCAAGTAGCAAATGCCCGCTCTTTTTGTTTCCCGAGGTGGCTCCGCGCTATTGAGGAGATTCTTCATCTCCTGATTCGCTCTCATCTCCCGAATCCGATGAAGAGCTGTCGGTAGGTTCCCCTGCGGTTTCCTCTTCCTGGCTTTCGTCTGGAGCGCCTTCTTCCTGGATGCCGGCGTCGGAAGCGTTCTCCACAGGAGTTACCTGTTCCACTGCATCTTCGACTTCCTCTTCCTTATCACAAAGAGAGACATCGATAACTTTGTCGCCTTTGCCAAGATTGATGAGCCGAACCCCTTGGGTATTCCTGCCAACCACGGAGACCTGACCAACATCGATTCTGATGATAATCCCCTTACGCGTAATTATCATCATGTCAGTATCGCATCGTATCCCTTTGAGGGCGACGACTTTTCCGTTCCGTTCACCACACTTAATATTGATTACTCCGGAACCACCGCGATTTGTTTTGCGATAATCAAGCACCGGGGTTCGTTTTCCGAATCCGCGTTCGGTGACGGTAAGAACCTGGTCTGATTCTTTTACAACGATCATGCTCACTACGTGATCATCGGCTCTCAGAGAAATACCTTTCATTCCTCTTGTGTTTCTGCCGAGTTCGCGCGTTGCACTTTCGTGGAAGCGAATGGCCTGGCCATTCCGGGTGGCGAGAATGATGTCATTGTCGCCGCCGGTTAACTTACAGTCGATCAATTTATCACCTTCATCGAGGTGAATCGAATTGATTCCGTCACGACGAACATTAGCATAGGCGCGTAGAGGCTGCTTGTTGACAATCCCTCGTTCCGTTGCTGCCATAATGAACGTTGTTTCGTCGAAGTCTTTCACCGGAACCAGTGCTGCGACCTTTTCGCCCGGCTTGAAATCGACAATGTTGATGACCGGCCGGCCTCGGCTGTTGCGAGGAGCTTCAGGAATTCTGTAGATCTTCAAGGAGTAACAACGTCCCAGATTCGTGAAGAAAAGCAGACTGGTATGGGCCGAAGCCACAAATAGGCTTGTGACGAAATCGTCTTCCTTTGATTCCATCCCTTTGATTCCGCGGCCACCGCGTCCTTGTGCACGGTAGGTAGTCAGCGGACATCGCTTGATATACCCGCCGTGGGTCATTGTCACGACCATCGCCTCATCGGCAATCATGTCCTCAATGCCCACGTCCCCCGCTTCGTCGAGGATTTCGGTTCTCCGGGCATCCCCGTATTTCCTTTTCATCTCCAGAAGCTCGTCGCGAATTACTTCCATTCTTCTCTGCTTGTTCTCGAGCAATTCTGTGAGATCCTTTATGGTTTCCAGGAGAGCCTGGTATTCCTGCTCGATTTTGTCTCGTTCCAGGCCCGTGAGTCGCTGGAGCCGCATGTCGAGGATCGCCCGCGCCTGTACTTCACTGAGGCCGAATCGCTCCTGCAATTGCGAGTGTGCTTCATCTGGTGATGACGATGCGCGTATGAGTGCAATGACCTCATCGATGTTGTCAAGAGCGATTTTATAGCCCTCGAGAATATGTGCTCGTTCTTTGGCTTTCCGAAGCTCGTATTCTGTACGACGAGTGATAACATCGAGACGATGAGCAATGAACAGGTCAATTAGTTCTCGCAGGCAGAGCGTTTTTGGGCGCATGTCCACGAGGGCAAGATTGTTGATACCGAAAGTATTCTGTAGTTGGCTGTATTTATAAAGTTGATTGAGCACAACTTCGCCGTAGGCGTCTTTCTTGATACCAATCACTATTCGAAGTCCGGACCGATCAGATTCGTCGCGAAGGAACGAAATCCCCTCGATCGTTTTGTTGCGCACGAGATCTGCGATCTTCTCCAAAAGAGTAGACTTATTAACCATGTAGGGGATCTCGGTGATCACAATCATCTCTCGGTCACCCGGGAGCGGTTCTATTTCGGCTTTGGCTCGTATGACAACTTTTCCTCTTCCACCTCGATAGGCTTCAAGGATGCCACTACGCCCATAAATGATTCCGCCGGTTGGGAAGTCTGGCCCAGGAATATGCTGCAGAAGACCAGGAAGATCTATTTCCGGATTTTCGATTGTAGCAACTATGGCATCGACGACCTCCGCGAGATTGTGGGGAGGCATATTCGTTGCCATTCCGACGGCAATACCCGTGCTCCCATTGACAAGTAAGGATGGGACTTTTGCCGGCAGCACCGATGGCTCATTAGCGGTGTCATCGTAGTTGGCTACAAAATTAACCGTTTCTTTGTCGATATCCGCGAGCATTTCTTCTGCGAGTGCCGTCATTCTGCACTCTGTGTACCGCATCGCCGCAGGTGGATCACCGTCAACAGAGCCAAAGTTGCCCTGACCGTTGACCATCCGGTAGCGCATGGAAAAATCCTGAGCGAGGCGGACGAGAGCGTCGTAAACAGCGCTGTCACCATGAGGATGATACTTTCCAATGACATCACCCACGACACGGGCGCACTTTTTGGGAGCCTTGTTGTGTGTCAAATTAAGCTCGCTCATGCCGAAAAGGACCCGCCGGTGAACCGGCTTGAGGCCATCTCGTACATCGGGAAGAGCTCGTGATGTAATCATACTCATCGAGTAATCGAGATATGACTTCTGCATCTCGTCTTCTATAAAGACGGGATAAATGCGCTCATCATCAGGCATTCTCTATTCTCCTTGGTTCTTTCGGCGAAAGCTCTTCGAGTGAAGATATCCCGGCCAAAGCGTTTTCAGCGGTGGCATCGAAATGCAACGGAGTAACCGTGGCATAATTATTCAGAAGTGCTCGAGAATCGAAATAGTCCCCTGTTTCGAGACCCTTTTTCTGTCCATAGATTTCATACCCGTTCCCGCCTTCATGCAGGGTTATCTTTCGGTACCGGTCATCAAAAAAGGCCAGGCTTTGGCGGGTAACCTTAATACCCCTGCATTGTGAAGGGTGACAGGTTGGGAAGTTAACATTGTAGAAGACTCGGTCGCGCTTGCTCAGCATCTTCTGGTGATCAAGATTGACTAAATGACTGAGTATGCTTTGGGCCAGGCTGGCGTATTCCTGGAGGTGCGCTTTGCCGTGCTCCTCTACAGAAAAGGCGACGCTTAAAATTTCCCAAAAGGCTCCCTCACGCGCTGCGGCCACTGTCCCGGAGTAAAATGCTGAGATCCCCGAGTTCTCGCCGATATTCATACCGGAAACAACCACGTCCGGACGCCGAGGCAGCAGATGGCTTACGGCAAATTTGACGCAGTCCGAAGGTGTTCCATGGACAATGTAGCCTGGCATGTTTCCGTTGGACACAGAAACTTCTTCGTAGATCAATGGCGTGTTAAACGTGAATGCGTGCCCGATACCGCTTTGCTGTGTGCGCGGAGCGGCGACTACCACATCGTGTGATTCCTGGAATACGTCGTAGAGGGCTTTGATTCCCGGGGAATCAAAGCCATCATCGTTTGACAGTAAAAGAAGAGGTCGTTGAGTCATGATCTAAATGTCGAGGTTCTTAACTTTCGGGGCGTTTTCTTCAATGAATTTTCGACGTGGTTCAACTTCTTCCCCCATCAGCATTGTAAATACCCGGTCGGCTTCAACGGCGTCTTCGAGTTTCACGCGAAGGAGCATTCGGGTGCCCGGATTCATAGTAGTGGTTGCCAGCTGATCGGGGTTCATTTCGCCCAGGCCCTTGTATCGCTGAATGGCAATGTTCTTGCGTCCTTCGAACTCTTTCAACACCTCGTCTCGTGCTTCGTCCGAAAAAACGTATCGTTCTTCCTTACCTGACTTTATCTTATAAAGCGGTGGTTGAGCGATATAGACATGTCCATTTTCGACGAGGCCGGGCATGTGCCGGAACAAGAACGTGAGAAGCAGTGTTCGAATGTGAGAGCCGTCGACATCGGCGTCCGTCATGATTATGATCTTGTGATATCGAAGCTTGTTGAGATCGAACCCATCGTCTTCTTCGGTATGACCAAAACCTGTTCCAAATGCATGTACCATTGCCTGGATTTCGTCATGACCCAGAACCTTATCGACACGGGCTTTCTCTACATTCAGAATTTTTCCTTTCAAAGGCAGAATCGCCTGAAACGTCCGGTCTCGACCCATCTTTGCGCTTCCACCGGCACTGTCTCCCTCGACCAGGAAGACTTCACATTTCTTCGGATCCTTTTCACTGCAGTCCGCAAGCTTGCCGGGCAACCCGCCACCATCCATGACTGTTTTGCGGCGGGCGAGCTGGCGGGCTTTGTGAGCCGCTTCACGGGCGATTGCGGAACTGATACACTTTTCTGAGATCCGTTTGGCAACAGAAGGGTTTTCGTCAAGAAAGTAACCTAAAGCCTCGTTAACTGCCGAATCCACAATGCCTGAAACCTCAGAGTTTCCCAGCTTGTGTTTGGTCTGACCTTCGAATTGGGGATCAGGAAGCTTGACGCTCACAACGGCAGTCAGGCCTTCGCGAAGGTCGTCGCCTTTCAGCTCGACATTCTTGTTATTCTTGAGAAGGTTGTTCGTAGCGATATAATTGTTCATCACCCGGGTGAGAGCCCTCTTGAAACCCGAGAGATGTGTCCCACCGTCCACCGTGTTCACGTTATTTGCAAAAGAAAAAAGATTCTCCGTATACGAGTCGTTATACTGCATCGCGACCTCGATTTCAACAAGACCGGAGTTCTGTTGGAAATGTATCGGCTCGGGATGCAGAGGAGTTTTGTTCTCATCGAGGTGTTTCACAAAAGAGACGAGACCGCCCGGGTAGCAGAATTCGTGTTTTTTACCTTCCGTGCGTTCGTCAGTGATCGAAATATGAATGCCTTTGTTCAGGAACGCCAGCTCGCGAAGTCGTTTGGAAAGAATGTCAAAACTGAATTCAGTTACTTCGAATACATCTGGATCGGGCTGAAAGGTGATTTTCGTGCCCCGCAGAGTGGTTTCACCCTGTTCTTTCAATTCGGCAACAGCAGCACCGCGCTCGAAATGCATGTAGTAGATCTTTCCTTCACGAAAAACCTGGGCATGAAGATGCGTGGAGAGAGCATTGACGCAAGAGACCCCGACTCCGTGAAGTCCACCCGAAACTTTGTACGAGGAGTTATCGAACTTTCCTCCAGCATGCAGGGTGGTCATGACAAGCTCCAGCGCCGACATGCCGGCTTCTTCGTGGTAGTCCACTGGAATACCACGTCCATCATCGCTTACCGATAATGAATTTCCCTGGTGGATAACTACATCGATATTCTGACAATAACCTCCCAGTGCCTCATCGATAGCATTGTCGACTACCTCAAAGACGAGATGGTGGAGACCAGAGGCACCGGTACTACCGATATACATCGCCGGGCGCTTACGTACCGCTTCCAGACCCTTCAGTGTCTTTATGCTGTCGGCAGTGTAGTTTTGGTTGTCCATGAACAAGCTTCTCTTTTCAGGTTATTAGAATAGAACAATGTCTCTGATAGTCTTACAGCCGGTTGTTTCGAATACTTTCGACAAAATCGTGGATTTCAGATAACTAATCTCATGACGCCAGGGGGCTGATTTCACCCGAACATAGAGAACACCATCTTCGACCCGGGAGCACTCTGTAATCTTGGCAATCGCAGGACCTACGAGTTCGGGCCACTTGGCAACGACCTCATGTTCTTTGCAGGCAGTCAGATAACCGCTATCAGATAGGAAGGACTCGACTATGCCTCCGATTTTTTCAGGTCTCCGCGAAGCACTCATATTTTTCGTATTTCTCCATCGGAAACAGAAAACTGTGTTTTCTCTGCTCCTACCAATGCAGGGCCGGGACTGGTAAGAAGAACTTGTCCTCTGTCCTCAAGAAGTGGATATGCGCTTTGTACGCGTCCATGATCCAGTTCAGAAAACGCATCATCTACCAGAAAAATCATCTTTTCTTTCCGATATTGTTCCGTACAGAACACTGAGCTCAGACGAAGTGAAAGGGCAAGCGATCGACATTGGCCTTGAGAACCGTAGCCTTTAGCGAGCCGTGAATTGAGTGATATTTTGACATCGTCACGGTGAGGACCGACCGAAGAGAAACCAAGGCAAACATCTTTTTGCCTGGAACTCCTCAACTGGTCTAAAAATACATTTTTCCACTCGATTTCACTACCAGAAAAACCCGAAATTGAAGGTGAATAGGAAATTTCTGCCGACTCTCGATTTTGGCTGATTTCCGCGTAGAATCGAGAAAAATGAGTGGCCAGATTCAGAAGTACTTCTTGACGTTTGTGGTAAATCCCGGCACCGTCACCGGCCATTCGCTCTTCGTATATGTCCAGTTGGGCATCGGTAATGCCTTTTGTCAGTAGCTGGTTTCGGTTCAGAAGGCTTTGGCGATAGCTCATGAGTTCTTCGAGGTACTTCTGGTCTATCTGACTGATAACAATATCAAGGAATCGCCTTCGGTGTCGCGGGGAACCCGAGATGAGAGAAATGTCCTCCGGGCTGAAGGATATAACCAGGCCGTGCCCAAACCATGCCGAAAGAGTCCCGACCGGATGGCCATCTCTCATCATGCTTACTTTGCGGTCTCGGGAGAAGCCAATTGCCGAAGATCGTATAACGTCGTGATCCTCACTGTGGAATACCCCCTCGACGAAACACGCCGACTCTCCATGGCGTATCATTTGTCGCCGTTCTGCCCCCCGCTGTGAACGACCAGTGCAGAGAAGGTGTACTGCTTCCAGAAGATTGGTCTTACCTGATCCATTGGGCCCCAGAAACAAAGCCCCATCAGGCGGCAGCTCGAGTTCGACAGAATGAATGTTCCGAAAATCACGAAGGCGCAGGTGCGAGAGATACAATGTTCCTCTGTGTTAGCGCAAAAAGGTGAGAAAGGATATCCCGGAAGGAATTCCCCCGAGTACGATAACGGTCGTGTGCTCGTTTTCAAGTTCGGCCAGAGGAATCGATGCAGTGTCTGCCCAGCGGACCACGTTGTTGAAGATAACCTTCTGGTTCTCAAGCTGCGAAATGGACCTTACTGGCGTCGTGGAAATGTATTCTCCATTCCGGTTGAGAACTACTTCTATGTCCTTGCGGGGTCTCACCCGATTCAGAAATGCTTCGTCTACAATGTAGCCTCCAAATGCGTGCATTCGAATACCCTCGAAATCAAAAGCGATTCCCATTTGGATCGTCGATTGTTTCTGCCCACGTATGTTGTCCTGCACCAGAACGGCTCGCTCTTCGGGGAAGTTTCTCTTGAATGCAACTGAATTCCCAACGTTTCTTGGGAAATGCCCTGAGGAAAGTACCGAGTATGACGAATCAACAATTTCAAGTAACGATAACCCCATAGGTCGCATGTATTGTCCGGCAAAGTCGGTAACTTCTGGTGCTGAAAAATCGTTTTCCACCAAAAGCTTCATGGCGAAATCACGGTCTTGTCTGGCCATGGAAGTAAAGGAGTGGAGCTGATCCGAAAGGGACTGAGACAAATCGTCTATATCTTTTCCCACAGCATCTGCGGCTTCCGATACTAACTCTGCCTCTGCTCTCGCCAGATGATCGGTTGCGCGCCAGGAGGCGTAGCCGAATCCAAGCATGATACCAATAACAAGGACAATGAGAACGATAAACAGCCGGTTCATACGTAGTTGATCTTTCCGATTAAGCCGTGAAGACTAACCCTCTTGATCCCTTTCTACTATGGATGTTGCCCGTCAGGAAGAATGGCCCAAAAAACTCGGAGCGCTGCAGGGATACCATCCCACGAAAACGAACTTGCTTTTCATTGAGACATCTATATAATATACACGAAGGGTCGTTTGGTTATCAAGATAGTCAAGTACATTCTATGCGCCGTGACCAGGGACGTATGAGGAAATGTATTTTCTGTGACGCATCGTAGAGGCATAGCAAATGCACACGGCAGGGAAGGGTAAACGGGTAGGGAACTATGACGACAAAACCAGTGAAAAAAACACAGACAAATCATCATTGGCTATCAGCCGATGGGAACAAGGCTGCCTGGACCATTCATTTCAAAGGTATGGACACTGATTCCATCAGGCGGAGTTTCCTCGGAAATCTCGAGTACAATATGGCCAAAGATCGTTACACATTCACTCTGAACGATCAGTTCATGGGTATGGCCTTTGGAGTGCGGGAGCGTCTTATCGAGCGTTGGATCTTAACGCAGCAGAAATACCACCACGAGAATGTGAAGCGGGTATACTATCTCTCGATGGAATTTCTGATGGGGAGACTATTGGAAGACAACGCCATGAACCTGGGTATCAGTGATCAATGCCGGAGTGCAATGACGGACCTGGGGCTCGATTTCGAATCAATGGCGGACCAGGAGCCTGATGCTGGACTTGGAAACGGCGGTCTTGGAAGACTCGCGGCATGTTTTCTCGACTCAATGGCATCACGGGAACTTCCTGCAATTGGCTATGGTATTCGGTACGAATTCGGAATTTTCCGGCAAAAGATCGTGAACGGAAGTCAGCGCGAATTGCCAGAGACGTGGCTGCAATTTGGTAATCCCTGGGAAATTGAGCGTCCGGAGTATCGTCTGGACATTAAGTATTATGGCCGGGTGAAGCGGCCGCGAGGAGCCAACCTGCGCCAGCCGTCGGAATGGATCGATGCTGAGACGGTGGTGGCGATACCGTTCGATGTTCCTGTCCCGGGGTATCAGAACAATACTGTGAATACCTTACGGCTCTGGTCAGCTCGATCTGCCAGCGAATTCAAGCTCGACTATTTCAATAGCGGTGATTATATCGGTGCATGCGAAGACAAACTTACCAGTGAAAATATCTCAAAAGTCTTGTACCCAAACGATAACAATCACTCCGGAAGGGAACTGAGACTCAAACAACAGCATTTCTTCACTTCCGCTTCGTTGAAAGACATTATCCGAAGATATCTCAAGCACAATACCACATTCGACGATTTTCCGAACAAAGTGGCTATTCAGCTCAACGATACCCATCCTGCGATTTCCATTGCAGAACTGATGAGAAGGCTTGTAGACAAACACAAGGTGCCCTGGAAGAAAGCCTGGGAAATCACGAGAAAGACCTTCGCATACACGAATCATACGCTTATGCCCGAAGCGCTGGAGAAATGGCCGGTTGGCCTTATGGAGTATCTTCTCCCTCGCCATATGGAGATCATTTACGAGATCAATCAGGACTTTCTCAAAGAAGTTGCCGATAAGTATCCAGGCGACGTCGAGCGTCTTCGACGGATGTCGTTTATCGAAGAAGGCGCGGATCCGCAGGTTCGAATGGCTCACCTTGCCATAGCCGGCAGTCATTCGGTGAACGGTGTTTCCGGACTCCACACGGAACTTCTGATCAATGGGCTTATGAAGGATTTCAATGAACTCTACCCTGGGAAATTCAATAACAAGACCAATGGTATTACCCCTCGGCGGTGGCTGAAGAAGGCCAATCCCTCGCTGTCTTCGCTCATTACTGAAACCATTGGCGACGGGTGGGTGCGGGATTTGGAGCAGTTAAGGAAACTCGAAGAATACGCTGAGGATTCCGCTTTCCAGGAACGTTGGAGAGCCTCCAAAAATGAGAACAAACTTCGCCTGGTGCGAAAACTGAAAGAGTGGGAAGGATTGGAAATCCCGTCTGATTTCATGTTTGATGTGCAGGTGAAACGGATTCATGAGTACAAACGGCAGCTTCTCAATGCGCTTCATTGCGTGGCACTCTATAATCGCATTAAAGCAGGAAAAACCGAAGGTATGGTTCCGAGAGTCGTGTTTTTCGGTGGGAAAGCCGCTCCAGGGTACTATATGGCCAAGCAGGTAATTCGGTTCATTAACTCAATAGCATCGATTGTGAATAATGACCCCGTGGTGAAAAAATGGTTGAGAGTACATTTCGTACCCAACTACCGGGTAACCCTGGCCGAGTACCTGATTCCGGCTGCAGATATTTCTGAGCAGATTTCAACGGCTGGTACCGAAGCGTCCGGGACTGGAAACATGAAATTCGCTCTCAATGGAGCTCTCACCATAGGAACTCTTGATGGAGCGAATATCGAAATTCGCGAGCAAGTAGGGGATGAAAACATCTTTATTTTCGGCCTCCTTTCTTCCGAAATTACCGAAATGAGATCCAGAGGGTACAATCCATGGGATTTTTACCGCAAATCCAAGGAACTCCATCACATACTCGATCAGTTGGGTTCCGGCTTTTTCAGCCAGGGGGAGCCTGGGCTCTATCTGCCTCTCCACAGCTCACTTCTTGAAGGAGGGGACCGGTACATGGTACTGGCC